>JADIMI010000065.1 GCA_017694845.1 Candidatus Cryptobacteroides intestinavium | reverse complement strand
CTTTTCTTCTTCCTTCTGTTCCATTTCAAGAAGATATCGCTGGCTGTCCTTTCCATTGTATTGAGTATGCTGTGCCTTTTCGGGGCATCTTTCGGACTCTGGGTCTATGGTTTCGATTTCGGTATCACCTCGGTGCTTGGACTCATAAGCCTGGTGGGCATCATTGTCAGGAACGGGATAATAATGTTCGAATATGCGGAAGAGCTCAGGTTCAAGCACGGGCTTCCTGTCAAGGAGGCTGCGGAGGAGTCGGGGAAGAGAAGGATGAGGCCGATATTCCTCACGTCGTGCACCACCGCCCTCGGTGTCCTTCCTATGATAATCAGCAGGGATGCCCTGTGGATGCCGATGGGTGTGGTCATCTGTTTCGGGACGATGTTGTCTATCTTCCTGATAGTGTTCATAATGCCTGTATCGTACTGGCAGATTTTCAGACACTCGGAAACAGAAAGTCCGGTACAGGCTATGATAGAGGAGGGAAAAGAGAATGAATAGGATAGCGAGATACATATCGGCGGTCTTATGCGCCGTAATGCCTGCCCTCGGGGGAGACTGCAGGGAGAGGGTGGAGCTCTCTCTGGATGAATGCTGCTCCCTTGCGATGCAGAACAATGTCAAAGTGCGGAATGCAAGGCTTGATGTGCTGGCGGCCAGGGCGCAGAGAGGCGAGGCGCTGGCAGAATATTTTCCGAAAGTATCCATCAATGCATTCGGATACTATGCGTTCGATCCTATGCTCGAGATAGGGGTGAAGGATATCCTGGGCGATTCCGATATGGCCAACAATATCAACAGCTGGATTATGCAGAACGCCCCTCTCTACGGGATCGATCCTGTATATTCTACAATGAAGAAGGGATACAGTGCGACAGTCTCGCTCATCCAGCCTGTCTTTGCGGGAGGGAGGATAGTGGCGGGGAACCGTCTCGCGGCCCTCGGAGTGGAGGCGGCTCAGCTGCAGAGCACGCTCCAGCAGCGCATTAGCGAGGAAGAGGTAGGGGAGCAATACTGGCAGGTGGTGTCGCTGGAGGAGAAGATGAAGACCGTGGAGAGCGTACAGAAGATGCTGGACAATCTGGAGAAGGATGTCAATGCGGCGGTAGGCGCCGGGCTTGCGACAGAGACTGACCGCCTTCAGCTGAAACTGAAACAGAATGAATTGAAGTCCACCCGGACCCGTCTCAAAGGCGGGATAAGGCTCGCCAAGATGAACCTGTGCAATTCCATCGGGCTGGAGTATACCATATACAGTGGCGCAGGGACCGATTCTCTTCCGTGTATAGACAGTATAATGTTTGTGGATGACATATCTTCTCTCCGCGGACCGGAGGCATACTGGAAGGACGAGAACGAGATTGTGGATTCCCGCGAAGAGTCACGCCTGCTGGACATTTCTGTCAGGGCGAAAGAGGAAGAGAAAAGGATGGCTCTCGGTGAGGTCCTGCCGCAGATAGGAGTCGGTGCATCGTACGGTTATAATGATATGATGTTCGATGATGCCAGATTCAACGGTGCGGTATATGCCACTCTGCAGATACCGATTACGGACTGGGGCAAATATTCCAGGAAACTGCAGCGACATGAATATCAGCTGCAGAAAGCCCGGAACGACAGACAGTATCTCGACGGGCAGCTTCTTCTGCAGGTGAGGCAGCAGTGGCTGGACCTGACCGTGAGCTGGGAGCAGGCCAATGTGGCTTCGGAGAGTGTTGATGCAGCGAGGGCTACAGTCTGCCAGATGGAAGACAGGTACAGAGCCGGGCTCGTCTCTCTGTCTGAACTTCTCGAAGCCCAGACAGCCCTGCAGCAGAGTGCAGATGCCCTTGTGGATGCCCGTATCGCCTACCGTAACGCTCTGTCGCGGTACCTGTCGGATGCGAATGGCGGCAGTGCCGAATGACGCGGCGCCTCCGTCAGCGAAAGTCGATTTGGACTTTCTTTGGTCTGTTGTAATTGAAAAATACATATATTTGCGGCCGGAAATATTGGATTCAGACTGAAATAATTTATATGGAAATGAAAAAGATTATGATTGCAGCCGGTGCCGCGGTTCTTGCAGCATCGTGCTGTGGTGTCTCCGATACCACAAGAATTGCCGGAACGATAGCAGAGCCGGGTCTCGAGGAAGTGAATATCGCGATAGAGTCTATGGGGATCGACACGCTTGTAGCAGTGACCGATGGAAAATTTTCCGTTGACCTTCCGTATGATATCACCACGATAGGTATCATATCCGCCGGGCCGTACAAGACTATGTTCATTCCGGATGGGACAAAGCTCAATGTCATTCTCGGTGATGAATCTTCGGTGAAGTCTTCTTCGTCCAGTTCCGTCAATGCAAGGTTCACAGAGTTCTCTGACCGGTCCATTGCCATCCAGGAGAATTTTATGACGGAAGTCCAGAATATCCGCTCGAAGACAGATATCAGCGAAGAGCAGATGGACTCCCTCCTTATAGCGAACTATGACAGATTTACGGGGGAATTCATCGAATTCTCAAGGGAGGCCCTTGCTTCCAATACAGATAATGTGATCGCAGTTTCCGCCCTCTCCAGCCTTGCCGCCCTGCTGCAGGACGATGTGCAGGTGGATTCCCTTATCGGCACCCTATCTCCGCAGATGCAGGCAAAGGAGGAGATCGTGTCTATGAAGAATCTGATAAAGACCAGGATAGAGACAGCCGAAGGCAAGATGTTCAAGGATTTCACCGTCGAGGATTCTGACGGGAAGACCGTGAAGTTTTCAGACTATGTCGGCAAGGGCAGATACGTCCTTGTGGATTTCTGGGCTTCCTGGTGCGGTCCGTGCAAGGCGGAGATACCTAATATCAAGGCCATATACGATGAATACCACAAGAAAGGGCTCGATGTGCTGAGTGTCGCCGTATGGGACCGTCCTGAAGCTACAAAGGACACAGCGAAGGTCTACGGGGTGAACTGGAGCCAGATCATCAATGCCGGCCAGGTCCCTACCGAACTTTACGGTATAGAGGGTATCCCGCACATCATCCTTTTCGGCCCGGACGGGACGATCCTCAAGAGAAACCTCAGAGGAGAGGAGATCGGCAAGGAGATTTCGAAATATATCCGGTGATCCGGATCCGTTTCCGGCCGTTATGAGCGTCTTTCGTTGTCATCATAGCGTCTTTCATTGTCATCATAGCGTCTTTCGTTGTCATCATAGCGTCTTTCGTTGTCATCATAGCGCCTTTCATTGTCATCCTGAGCGAAGCGAAGGATCTGTCACACAATGGACATTCGTACCAAGATATCATTATTTCCGCATTCCCCTGGCGTCTACCGTTATTATGATGCCGAGGGGAATGTGATTTATGTCGGCAAGGCCAAGGACCTGCACAAGCGTGTGGCCCAGTATTTCGTTCCGAAAGAGAGGCTTACGCGCAAGACAGCGGTAATGGTGTCCAAGATAGCGGATGCCCAGTATTCGGTAGTCGATACTGAAGCCGATGCCCTGCTTCTGGAGAACAATCTTATCAAGCAGTACAAGCCGAGGTACAATATCCTTCTGAAGGACTCCAAGACCTATCCGTGGATATGCATAAGCGCAGATGAGTTTCCCAAGGTCTATCTGACAAGGAGGACAGTCAAGGACGGGTCACGGTATTTCGGCCCGTACAGCAGCGTGATGCACGCCCGAAACCTACTGGAGCTTTTCTCTATGCTGTACCCCCTCAGGACCTGCAACAACAGGATCACATCCGACTCGATACTCCGCCGCAAGTTCCGCCCCTGTCTCAATTTCCATATAGGCAAGTGCAGAGGGTGCTGTGTCGGAGGCATTTCACGCAAGGAGTACAATGACAACATAGAGGAGATCGTACGTCTTCTCAAAGGCGGTGGACGGGAGATGATCCAGCATTACAGGGAACTGATGCTCAAGGCATCGGAATCTATGGATTTCGAGCAGGCCAATATCTACAAGGAGAAGATGCAGTCGCTGGAGAAGCATTACAGCAAGTCCCTGATTATGAACACGACGATGGGAAGTCTGGATGTGTTCTCCCTGATCTTCGACTCCGGGGAAGCCTTCGGTAATTTTATGAGGCTCAATGACGGGGCGGTCATCCAGTCTCTCAACCTCGGGTTCAAGATGAATATCGAGGAGGATCAGGCTGCGGTGCTTTCGATGTTCATCAGCGAGATCCAGTCTAAGTTCGGCTCTCTGTCGAAAGAGGTGATAGTCCCGTTCCTTCCGGATGTGGAGATAGACGGAGTCGATTTCCGGATCCCTGTCAGAGGAGACAAGCTGGCTCTTCTTGAGCTGAGTGCCAAGAATGCCAAGGAGATGCGTTTCAACGCCCTGAAGCAGAGAGAGCATACGGATCCGGATGATTTCAGGCAGAAGGTCCTCGAGGAACTGAAGACCGCTCTCGGGATGGATGTGCTTCCCGTCCATATAGAATGTTTCGACAACTCCAATATCCAGGGTACGAATCCCGTAGCCAGCTGTGTGGTCTTCCGTGACGGAGTGCCGAGCAAGAAGGACTACAGGCATTTCAATATCAAGACAGTGGTCGGGGCCAATGACTATGCCTCTATGAAGGAAGTCGTGAATAGACGTTATTCGAGGATGCTTGCGGAGGCGCCGGATGACCTGCCGCAGCTGGTGGTGATAGATGGAGGCAAGGGGCAGCTCGCGTTCGCATACGAGGCTCTGGCCGAGCTCGGGCTGACAGAGAGGCTTACTGTCGTGGGGCTTGCCAAGCGGCTCGAAGAGGTAATCAGGGTCGGGGATCCATATCCTTTGTTCATTGACCGTAATTCGCAGGCACTCAAGGTACTCCAGCGTATAAGGGATGAAGCCCACCGGTTCGGGATCACCCATCATCGCAACCGGCGCAGCAAGGCGCAGGTGGAATCGGCGCTCAGGGACATAAAAGGTGTAGGGGAGAAGACGGAGCAGCGTCTTATCCTGCATTTCGGAAGTGTGGCGCGCATTGCGGCCGCCTCGGTCGATGACCTGGCCTCCCTTGTCGGGCGCGAACTTGCGGAACGTATCCATAAATCATTGAATGCTGGCGATTCCGGATATGAATCTTAAAGTTAATTTTCATTTTTCGGATTTTTTTACTTACTTTGCGGTCGCATATATGGAAATGAATTTTTTATTTGTGTATTAAAATATAACCTCAATTATTAATTAAACCTTACGATTATGGCAGAAGTTGCAGAAAAAGTAAAGTCTATCATCGTTGACAAGCTTGGCGTTGATCCGTCAGAAGTTAAGGAGACAGCAAGCTTCACAAATGATCTCGGTGCAGATTCTCTTGATACTGTAGAGCTTATAATGGAATTCGAGAAAGAGTTCGGAATCACTATCCCGGATGAGGATGCAGGCGAGAAGATCGCGACTGTAGGAGACGCAATCAAATATATCGAGTCAAAGCTCCAGTAACAGCATTCAGACAACGATGACAAATATAAGAGGCTGACCTTTCGGGCCAGCCTCTTTTTTATTTATGAAATCGAGCCGGTAGTTTTTCAGTTCACCGGGACAAGTATGTGTTTTGACTTGGTCGTCTCAGACGGATTGATGCCCCGTGCGCAGAGACGCTCTACGGACCGCGAACATCAACTTTTTGTAATCCGCTGAGACACAATGTAATGCAAAATAACCTTGTTCGTGGTCCGTTGTCCCGCCCTTCTTTTTCAGATTCCTCGCTTTGCTCAGAATGACAGATTGCCGCTCGGAATGACAGATTGTGCCTCACCCCAGACTCATCGGACCGCCGCAGGTGATCCCGAAAAAGCATCACTGCTCTTCGTTTTGCTGATTCACGGCATCTCTCTGGATATACGAGTAGACTACAGTGAGCTGCGGCCTGCTTTCCGAAGCCGGACCGTTGATGACCAGCCTGTAGAATCTGTCCTTGTCCAGCTGTGCGACGGTCTCTTCCTGGACTGCAGAGGCCGAGGCGTACTGGGCGGCAAGCATATAGTTATAATAATTGTTGTAATAGCTGTTATAGCCATAGCCGCCGTATCCGTAGCCATATCCGTAGCCGTATCCTCCGTACAGGCTGTTGTAGTAGGATGCGTATGCAAGATTCTGATAGTATTCGCTCATTTCCTGCTGCTGCTCGTTGGTGCTGGTGACAACTTCATTGACCATTACCAGCAGCCAGATGTCGTAACGTCCCGTAGCGAGCGAATCATCGGATGCCCTGAGCACCTCCTGGACATGATGGCTTATGTCCGGGGAGTATCTCGAGAGGGAGAGATTGACATCTCCCTGGTTCTCTGACTCGACGCTCGCATCCGTAAGCCCTGCGTATGACACGTATCTGATCCTTTCTCCATCCGCGTTGTCCAGGCTCTCGCTGTAGTATGAGAACCTGCAGGTAGGGCTCAGTATATCTGGCAGCATATAGTTCTGGCTGTAGTCATATTCCCCGCTGTTAATGAATTCATCGAAAGGAAGGATGACGGATGCCTTGTTCACGATTATCTCGTCCGGGTCGAGACCCTCTTCCTTCAGGTGGTCGGTAAGGAGATTCTTTATCTCGACAGCACTGATGACAGGCTTGAGCCCGTTGCCGCCCTCGACATATATCTTCCCGTCTGTCGCTGTATACAGTATGGATCTTGTCTTGTTTTCCGTATCCTCGATGAGGAATGTCCTGTCTTCCGGATGGCTGTCGCAGATGTTGAATGCATACTGCTCCGTGTCGGTCGTCCTTTCCTGAGGGCCGAAATAGAACAGGAAAGAGGTGTCTACATCCTTCCTTGTCCCGTAGTCAGACCTTATCTTCAGTTCTGCGTAGTTCCCCGTCACATAATATGAGTCGGATACCTCGATAGGGCAGTTGAACATATTGATGCGCCCTCCTTCCGTAGCCGGTGCGTCCGACCGGATGTAGATCCCCGGCATCTTTTCCAGATATTCATCGAGATCCATCTGTATGTCAGGGTCTTCCTGGAACAGCTTCACCATCTCCATTGCGAAGTCATCGGAGAAGTCGAACGACAGCGAGTCTCCCCCGTTGTAGACCGGAATGCCTCTCGTGATGGTCTCCTTGCCGATGAAATCCTTGTCGTTCAGGTCGACCGTATACAGGTAAGTGGAGTCGAGCACGTGCTCCAGCCTGTGGACATATATGTTCTGAAGTATATTTGTCTGACCTTCATCTTCAACTGACGTCGTGTCCCTCGAGACGGTGAAATGGAACTGGGTCACACGCGGGTTCTCTCCAACATCGATGGTGTCCACTACCGGCACTATCGTGAATGCGCTGCTCCTGGAGGTCAGCCCGAACTTGCTGTCCCTGATGGCTCCTACCGTGATCCTTGATGAGCTGTATGCCGACAGGCTGTCCGAATATCCCATTCTGATGCCATCCAGGTCGAATGTCACCGTCCTGACCTCATAGATCTGGTCCCCGGGGATGAAGTTCTGTCCCAGATTGTCATCTACATATACGCACGAAGCGGCACATACCAGAGCCGCTCCAATAACTGTCATTTTCTTTAGTATGCCTGTCGTCATCTTCTATATGATCTGACTGTAAAATTTATCGTATTCATCAATATATGTCCCATCCTGTATAGAGGCTCCGTCATATCCGAGCACAGGCAGCCCCTTGCAGTATTCCTCCACTTCGGAAGGTATCCCGTCCGATCCCATAATGATGCCGTCCGAGTAGCGGACGGCTAACTTCGCAAGATTTATGCCGTCAGGCACGGAAAGCAGGTCAATGTCTTCATCGGTTATCCCGTTGTACATCGCCTGTTCCTTGAAACTGTCCGCGAATCTCTCTGATGGAATGTCATCGTAGAGGGACAGCACCACCTTGCTTTCGGAGAATATAGGGTCTTCTATATAGGATTTTTTCAGATAAAGCGGAATCAGGTGGGATATCCAGCCGTGGCAGTGGATGATGTCCGGCGCCCATCTGAGCTTCTTGACTGTCTCGAGCACGCCCCTCGCGAAGAAGATGGCCCGTTCTCCGTTGTCGGCGAAGAATGTGCCTTCATCGTCGCGGTATACCGACTTCCTGTGGAAATAGTCTTCGTTGTCAATGAAGTATACCTGCATCCTTGCGGCGGAGATAGAGGCGACCTTTATCACAAGAGGCCTGTCGACATCATTTATTATGATGTTCATCCCCGAGAGCCGTATAACCTCGTGCAGCTGGTTTTTTCTCTCGTTGATGCAGCCGAATCTCGGCATGAACGATCTGATTTCCCTCTTCCTTTCCTGGATGCCTTGTGGAAGGTACCTTCCGATTAAGGAAATTCCGGACTCCGGCAGATATGGGAATATCTCCGAATTGACGAACAGCACTCTTTTGACAGAATCTCCCATACAATTAAAATTAAGACAAAATCTCAACAAAGATAAGAAATATTTTTGATATTTCACTATCTTTGGCGTCTGATACGGTTTTGTGTATGGCAAGCGGAGAAAACAGGATAATAGGCAGGCGTCTGGTGAATGCATATCTTTCATCTGTCATCAGCATCAGTCTCGTGCTGCTTCTTGTGGGCGTGGCCAGCCTGCTTCTGGTCAACGCCAGGAGTGTCTCCGACTACTTCAAGGAGAATATGCAGGTGTCCGTGCTGCTGAAGACGGAGGTGTCCGAGCAGGCCGCCCTGGCGTTCCGCAAGAAAATAGATGGGATGCCGTTTATCAGGAACAGTGTGTATATATCGAAAGAGCGGGGGGCGGATGAGATGAAGGCTCTTCTGGGAGATGATTTCCTCGATGTTTTCGAGACTTCCCCCATCCCGGCATCCATCGATGTCACTCTGATGGCGGATTATGTCTCCGCCGACAGCCTGGAGGTGGTGAAAGGCAGACTTTCCGGGTTCCCGGAGGTCGATGAGGTGGTGTACCAGCGTTCGCTGGTGGATGCCCTGAACGCGAACCTGAGCAAGATATCGCTTGTCCTCGCCGTCTTCATAGGGCTGCTGCTGTTCATATCGTTTGTGCTGATAAACAATACGGTGAGACTCAATGTATATGCAAGGCGCTTCACGATACATACGATGCGTCTGGTCGGTGCGACAAGGGCATTCATACGCAGGCCGTTCATAGTGCAGGCGGTGTTCCAGGGCATATTTGCGGCAATTATGGCCATAATTATGCTGCTCGCGATCCTGTTCTTTATCCGGAACGAGTTCGCCCAGCTGTTCGAGATTTTCCGGCTGGACCTTCTGCTTGTCGTAATGGGGATAGTCGTGGCCGCGGGGCTTGTCATATGCGTGACCAGCACCTGGCTGGTGGTGAATAAACTTGTATCCTTGAAGAAGGATGAATTATATTATTAGGATTTATGGATAAGATGGCGATTACACCTAAAGGGCTCAGGATGCTTCTTGCGGGGCTTATCGTGATGGTCTCCGGCTATATTCTCATGACCGGAGGAGGCAGCGATGACCCGGAAGTGTTCAACTATGCGATGTTTGATTTCAGACGGCTCGTGGCAGCCCCTCTCGTCATATTGATGGGCATTGTCATCGAGATAGTGGCTATAATGGGAAAATTCAAATAGAGAATGCTATGGAATGGTTTGATGCTATAATACTCGGCCTCGTGCAGGGGCTTACGGAGTTCCTCCCCGTCAGCAGCAGCGGTCATCTCGTGCTCGGGAGGGAAGTGCTCGGGATCGATGCCCCGGAGGATCTTGTGTTCGAGACGACCGTGCATGCGGCGACAGTGCTGAGCACGATCATTGTGTTCCGCAGCCAGATATGGAGTCTGCTGAAGGGACTTTTCAAGTTCAAGTACAATGACGAGACAGACTATATCCTCAAGATATGCGTATCAATGATTCCGGTATTCATAGTGGGTATGTTCTTCCGGGATTTCGTCGAAGGGCTCTTCGGCTCTGTGCATGGAGTGGCCGCGGCCCTTGTCGTGACGGCGGTGCTGCTGTTCTTCTCCGACCTTGTGTCCGGAAAGCAGTACAAGGGCGCCCGTCTGCCTGCCCCGAAGGCTTACCGTAACGGAATATCGTACTGGCAGGCGCTTGTGGTCGGGATCGGACAGGCATTTGCCGTGACTCCGGGGCTTTCTCGCTCGGGGACTACCATAGCCACCGGCCTCATCTGCGGGGTCAGAAGGGACGTGATGGCGCAGTTCTCTTTCCTGATGGTGCTTGTGCCGATACTGGGTAGCTCTTTTCTTGATCTGCTCAGCGGCGAGGTCGCCAATTCATCCGTCGGCTGGCTGCCTCTGCTCCTCGGTTTCGTCTCCGCCTTCCTTTCGGGCCTGTTCGCCTGCAAGGTGATGATCGCCCTTGTCAAGAAGGCCAAACTCGGGTGGTTCTCCCTCTACTGTGTCATAGTGGCCGCCCTGGTGTTCATCTTTATGTAGTCCAGTACGGCCTTGCCGATATCTTCCGGACATAAAGGATGGAGCAGAGAAGGTATACATATTTTGTCGCGGATGTCCATCTCGGACTCGATGTAGCCGATCCGGATGCAAGGGAGGCAAGGTTTGTCCGTTTCCTGAGGTCTGTCGATCCGGCCTCCACCGAAGCCCTGTACCTGCTCGGGGACATATTCGACTTCTGGTATGAATACAGGGATGTCGTGCCGAAGGGATACAGCCGTGTGTTCGCCGCGCTGCTGGACCTGATGGATGCCGGTGTCAGGGTGTGGTTCTTCCAGGGCAACCACGATGTCTGGACATACCGGTATTTCGAGGAGCTCGGTATGCACCGCCTGGAGCAGCCTGCGGTCGTGGAGATCGGCGGCAAGGTGTTCTGCCTGGGCCACGGCGATGGCCTCGGTCCGGTCCCTGAAGGCTATCTGATCCTCCGGAAGGCTTTCCACAGCCGGGTGCTGCAGTTCCTTTTCAGCCTGCTGCATCCGTGGATCGCATTCAGGTTCGGCAAGGGGTGGTCCAGAAACAACCGTCTCGCCCGCAGGGAGAAATATGTCTTCAGAGGGGAGAGCGAGCCTCTGTACAGGTTCGCTGCGGAGTATTCGGAATCAAGGCACATTGACTTCTTCATCTTCGGACACTATCACGCCCATGCGGATATGCCTCTTCCGTCCGGGGCGCGCCTCATGGTCCTGGATGACTGGCTGGATGGTTCCAGCTACATATATTTCGATGGTATTTCAGGAAGTATAGGGTACTGCCAGAACAGCGAGAAATAGAGACCTTCGAATTCTCCGGCCTCCCACATCTTCACCAGCTCCTCGGTCTGCCTGTCCTCTCCCTCCGGGTCGTAGGGCGCTTTCAGGTCTGTCCCGAACAGCCTGGCTATGCCCTGCCAGAATCCGGCCGCCATACGGTTCCTGTAGTCCTTTATTATAAGGTAGGATGATTTGCCCACCTCCCGGTCGATAAGTTTCATCAGCAGGGCCCCCTGGCTGACCGTGAGCTTCTTCATAGGCTCCTCGAACGCATCGAACAGCTCCTTCTGGACGGAGTCGATATATCTTTCTCTCTTCCCTCTCCTGAGGTTGTCTGCAGCGATCGTGCTGTCCGCTTCCTCGACGAGATGTCTGGCGACCTTGGCATACGGGTATACCTTGCTGAAATTGTATACCAGGCGGTAGTATTTCCTCCAGTCCCTGCCCTTCTGGCGTGGCAGCTTGCTGTAGACTTTTGCCGCCGGCAGCTCCCCTATGAATACTGTGTCCTGCCCCTCTACCGTATATTCCATAAGGTTCTCCCGGTGCTGCTGCGGGGTGAGCCTCCCGTCTTTGCGGGACTGTGCGTGACAGCCGGCCGCCGCGCACAGCAGAATGGCCGTAATGCAGGCTGCGGCCCTGCGGATGTGTGCGCCCGCGGAGCCTGTGACTGCATTGCCTGTATTGACCGGAAATCTTTTCACGGGGGCAAATATACTCTTTTTTCTCAGCAGGCCATCTTCCCGTGACATTTTATCCGGTTTCGGTGAATGGTCCCGGCGTCGGTCGAAAATGTGCGGATATATTTTTTAACACTGTGTGTAACGTAGTGATTTTCGGGGTATTGACTTCGAAAAAATCTTGTCGAAAAGTTCAATAAATTTTTTATAAAAAGTTTGCAATTCAGGTTTTTTTACTATCTTTGCAGTCCCCGAATTGGGATAAAGT
>JADIMI010000064.1 GCA_017694845.1 Candidatus Cryptobacteroides intestinavium | reverse complement strand
CATCAAACTCGAATCGAAATGGAATATATAAGTCTATTTGTAAAGTCAATCTTCGTTGACAACATGATATTCGCCTACTTCCTGGGAATGTGTTCCTATCTGGCGGTATCAAAGAATGTGAAGACAGCGACTGGTTTGGGTATTGCTGTTATCTTCGTGCTCCTGGTGACCCTTCCGGTCAACTACCTGCTCAACGAGCACGTGCTCAAGGCCGGTGCACTTTCTTGGCTCGGGCCCAAATTCGCTGACATTGACCTCAGCTTCCTGAGCTTCATTGTGTTCATTGCCGTCGTCGCGGCCATAACACAGATCGTGGAGATGGTGGTCGAGAAATTCTCGCCGACTCTGTACTCGTCACTCGGAATCTTCCTTCCGCTCATTGCAGTGAACTGCGCCATCCTGGGAGGTTCGCTCTTCATGCAGGAAAGGGATTTCGTCAATGTCGGGGAAGCCACAGTGTATGCACTGGGTTCAGGTATAGGCTGGGCTCTCGCTATCGTGACCCTTGCTGCCATAAGAGAAAAAATGGAGTATTCACAGGTGCCGGCAGGACTGCGCGGACTTGGTATAACCTTCATTACCGTAGGTCTGATGGCAATATCTTTTATGACATTTATGGGTATTCAACTTTAAGCTGGAGGTACTGAGATGAATCTATTATTTTCAACATTGATTATAGCAGTGATCGCGATTGTCGTGGTCAATGTCATCCTGGTGGCTCTGCTGCTTTTTGTCAAGATCAAGCTGACACCGGAAGGCAAGGTCAAGATCAATATAAACAACGGAACGAAGGAGATTGAAGTCACTCCTGGAAGCTCTCTCCTTGCGACCCTGGCAGAGCAGAAGATATTCCTGTCTTCCGCCTGCGGAGGAAAGGGAAGCTGCGGACAGTGCAAATGTCAGGTGCTTGAAGGCGGCGGGACAATCCTTCCTACTGAAGTGGGATTCTTCAACCGCAAGCAGATAAGCAACCACTGGAGACTCGGATGCCAGGTGAAGGTGAAGGAGGATATGAAGATCGCCATTTCCGAATCGGCGCTCAGCGTCAAGAAATGGGAGTGCGAAGTTGTATCCAACCACAATGTAGCGACTTTCATCAAGGAGTTCGTCGTGAAACTGCCTGAAGGGGAGCACCTCCACTTCAAGTCAGGAGGATATATCCAGGTGGATGTTCCGGTATGCACCGTGGACTACAAGGATATCGATGTAGATCCGGAATACAGGGAAGACTGGGAGAAGATGGGCGTCTTCGATCTGAAGATGGTCAACCCGGTGCCGGCGATCAGGGCATACAGTATGGCCTGCTATCCGGCTGAAGGCGACATCATCAAATTGAATGTACGTATAGCCACACCTCCGGTTGACAGGGCGACGAAGAAATTCCTGCCGGTGAACCCTGGTGTATGCTCATCATATATCTATTCTCTGAAACCGGGGGACAAGGTTACCATTTCTGGTCCTTACGGAGAGTTCTTCCTGCCGGACAACCTGCCTGACGACCAGGAGCTGATATTCGTCGGCGGAGGAGCAGGTATGGCTCCTATGAGAAGCCACATCATGCATCTGTTCAAGACAGAGAAGACAAAGATGAAGGTCAACTTCTTCTATGGGGCACGCAGCCTGAAGGAAGCTTTCTATCTTGAGGACTATCACGAGATAGAGAAAGAATTCCCTAACTTCCACTTCCACCTTGCACTTGACAGGCCGGATCCGGAAGCAGATGCAGCAGGAGTGAAATACACTGCAGGATTCGTGCACAACGTAATGTACGAGACCTATCTCAAGCAGCACGAGAATCCGGAAGATGCCATCTACCTTATGTGCGGACCTCCTATGATGACCAAGTCCGTACTCGGACTTCTGGACAGCCTCGGAGTGCCTTCAGAGAACATTCTCTTTGACGACTTCGGAGGTTGATACCGAAAAGCCGGCGGCCTGGCCGCCATCCTGTAAAGAAGAGGCTGACCTTTGGGTTCAGCTTCTTTTTTATTTATAAGAATCGTACCGCGAGGGACAGGAATTGCGGAGGACTCCGTTCGCCCTGCTCACTCCGGACCCTCCCGACGTTTCCTGCGAGGTCTTCTACCACTTGTCTCCGTCCACTTAAATGACAAGGGTGTCATTCCGAGCGGCAGCGAGGAATCTGGAGGAGAAGGACGGGGATACCTATGCCGGAGCATGGCCGGCCGCGGTCCCGTGAGCGGCTCCCGAATGCATTCACCTGTCACTGGACATACCTGAGAAGTATCTTTCTCACGTGATCCGAGAATTTCTTCGCTACATCGGTCGTCGCCTCGAAGACTTCAGCCAGGTTCTTGTACTTCATAAGGACCACGGCATTCTTCTCGTTACGGAAGATATCCCCTATATATTCCTCATAGGAGTCATCTGCTGCGTGTTCCAGCTCGGTTATCCTGTCGCACTGCATCGATATATCCTGGAAATTCGCTTTCATATCGGACAGCAGGGAAATAATCATAGACATTGCCTCCGCTTCCGTGTCTATATACTGTGCCATATCTACGAGAGGCTGGTCTATCTTGTCCGGATCATAGAGCATGATCGACTTTGCTGACGTATTTATCTGGTCCAGGAACTCGTCTATATAGATGGCAAGGATCTGGAGGTCATCCCTGTCAGTAGGATACAGCAGATTTTCATATATGGTCTCGTAGAATTCGGCGATCAGGGCATCTCCCTGGATCTCGCATTGCTTCACCTCTTTCTCCAGCCTCATCCACTCTGTCCTGTCATCTGTTCTTACCAGGGCGTACAGAGCTGACGCAGACTGCTTCCCCAGGGCAGCCTGCTGATTGAATATCGGGAGGAAATGTGATTTTGCCTTGGTGAACTTCCTCTGTCTTCTGAACAGTCGCATACAAAAACAATAACTTATATTGCCAAATTTATAAAAAAAAGCATTCAAAAAACGGAAATACAACATAAAAAACGGAAAAAACAAGCTAAAAAACAGAAAAAGATAAATTTCACGGGTTTCAGGCTGTTGCGCGAATCGGGAATATTGTCAAGCTTTGCAGAAAAAAGAATGGGACGTAACTGCACATATAAAGGCCGGAAACAAGCTCCTTCTACGCGCGTTCGCGCCATCGCCTTACTCATTTATATAATTTGTATTCCGGCCTTTTTTAACTGCTGCTCCTCGGCTGAATACGGACCTGAAGAGACTGACCGGTATTCAGTTTTCCTGCATCCGATATATGCATCGGGTGGCAGTACTGAAGATGAGGCGGAGAGCGGTATCAGGCATACTGACATATTCATATTCAACAATGATGCCCTCAGACGGCTGGACTCCTACCAGAGAATCGAAGGAAGCGGACCGGTCAAGGCTGCATCCAGAAAAGGAGACAAGATCATGGTAATCATAGCCAATTCCTCATATTCGAAAAAAGACTGGAGACACATAAACTCATTTGAAGGGCTGTATGAAGAGACAGCACTTCTGGAACAGGAAAGCACAGGATATCATATCATGACATCCGTGCTGGAAATATCGTCCGTTGACAGGCATATATACAGAGCCGATATGGAGAGACTGAGTTCAGGAATAAGGATAAATTCCATAAGGACAGATTTTTCAGGAAGAGAGTACGATGGCGAGCCGCTGACGGATGTGAAAGTGTATCTGACAAATGTCAATGCCTCTTGTATGCTGCTGAGACACGAGGGATTCCGTCCGGAACTCATAGTCAATCCCGGCTTCCTGGATATGTCTGCAGTATCAGGGTTCAAAGACACTGGAATAATATACCGCGAAATCGATGAAGACATCGGGGAAGATGCAATATATCCGGATATCATTCTGTTCTGCTACCCTAACGATGCCGGAGAGGAGACTGCAGGGTCACCGTTCACAAGGCTTGTCATAGAAGGCAGGATCAGAGGGGAAACGTACTGGTATCCGATCACGATAAACAGAGGGGACTTCGGTATCGCTTCAGGTGGCGATGGCAGAGGGATAGGGAGGAATATGATGTACAGCTATGACATTACCATCCGCAGGACAGGGACAAAGGATCCGGACATCCCTGTCAGTCTGGAAGATGTCACCATCAGCTGCCCGGTGGAGCCCTGGGAAGACATTGACAGCGGAACAGTTTCATTCTAAACTTGACTGTATATGAAAGACTCATTCATTTGGCTGCTCACGGGCATCATCACAATGGCAGCATCCATCGCTTGTGAAAAAATACCTGCAGGAGGTATTGAGACTGCATTTCCGGGATCCGGTCCGGACAAGGGGAGAAGGACTGCGGACCTTGTAATGAATCCTGCCGGCCTCGGCACCAGGGCCCTGACACCGGATGAAAACCTTCTGACGGATTTCAACATATTCATCTTCAACGAGGATGGGCTGCTGGAGGAGCATATCTATACCGATATCTCCCGGATGCACAGTACAGATACCGGAGACTGGGCTTATGACATACAGTTGCTGGAAGGATGCAGATATTCCATATATGTCTGTGCCAACACCGGATTCAGACTGGGCTGCAGAAATCTGTCAGAGCTCCTCGGATACAGGTTCTATATGGCATATCCGGATGACTACAGGACAGGAATGGCAATGAGCGGGATGAAATTTCTGGAATACAGAGGAGAGGAAGAGATCAGAGTCCAGCTGCGTCGTGCAATGTCCAGGATATCTTTAGATGTCGACCGGAGCGCACTCGACGATGGCATTGAATTCAATGTCATAAGAGTACAGGTGGGCAACTGTCCGAGAAGTGTCCGGCTTTTCGGAGACAGCAGCCTGGATGAAGACAATGGTGCATTCGCCTCGGGATTCACGAGGAGTGACTTCGAGACCGACCCCCTGAACGATAACACAGAAGGTCAGCTGAGCGGGACTGTCAGCCTGTATCTGTTCGAGAATATCCAAGGCAGCCCGCTCGGGGAGATAACTGACTATGCGGACAAGGTCTTTGAGGATGGGGATCCGATGGAACGGCAGTGCTCATACATTGAGATTACAGCCGAATATGTCTCGGATGACTACTATTCCCTGCCGGGAGAAGGACTGGTCTACAGGCACTATCTTGGAGATGGGCCATCCGATTTCAATGTCGAGAGGAACTGTCACTACCATATCACGGTCAGGCCCGAAGGTTCAGGGATAGCAGGAAGCGGATGGAGGGTGGACAAGTCCGGGCTCGGATACAGAGGACCTACAGAAATGTCCGTAACACCCGGAAACTACATCAGGGGGAAGATCGGTGATACGGTCCATATCAGATGTGACCTTGTACCATCGGAGACATCTCTCGACATCGGGAAAGAGCATCTTGAATACGACAAGGGAAGAGGCATCTACGACTATGAGGTGGATGAGGACGGCAGAGGCGTGGCGCTGACACTCACCGGGAGCGGTAGAGGAATGATCTATTTCGAGGCCGGATATCCGGTCGATGATGCTGAACTGATCGTAATAGAGGTGGATCTGCCTGATGTAAGACCATACATCTCCGATATGGCTGTATAGCCGCTGCCCGGATACGGAAGTTCCATTCAACGGATATATCTGGCAGTGAAGGTATCTGCCCTGGCAAGATCTTCCGGAGTGCCCTGAAACACCACCTGCCCTCCTGCATCCCCTGCATCCGGGCCGAGGTCGATCACCCAGTCGGCAGACCGAATCACGTCAGGATTATGCTCGACCACTACTATGGAGTGACCTTTCGCTATCAGTGCATCAAATGATTTCAGCAGTTTCTCCACATCATAGAAATGCAGACCTGTAGTCGGCTCATCGAAAATGAACATTATCCTCTGCCTGACGCTGCGAGGCTGCGCATCATTGAGAGAAAGGAAATATGCCAGCTTGATTCTCTGGCTCTCCCCTCCTGAAAGCGTACTGCTGCTCTGTCCAAGCTTGATGTACGACAGTCCGACATCTGCAAGAGGCTGCAGACGTTCTGCTATTCTTCTGGCCGCAGGATCCGTCTGGCTTCCGAAAAATGCCATTGCTTCCTCGACGCTCATATTAAGTATGTCATCGATATTCCTGCCTTTGTACCTGACCTCAAGGATATCGGGCTTGAATCGCTTGCCTCCGCAGGCCTCGCATGTCATCGTCACATCGGCCATGAACTGCATTCCTATCTTCACAAAACCTTCTCCCTGACATTCAGGGCATCTGCCACCATCCATATTGAAAGAGAAGAATGAGGGAGTATAGCCGTTGAGCTTAGCATACTGCTGGTCTGACAGGAGCTTCCTGATATCATCATATACCTTCAGATATGTGACGGCATTTGAGCGGGAACTCTTCCCTATCGGATTCTGATCCACATATTCGACCGCCGATATCCGGTCGAGATCGCCGGAAAGTCCCCGGAAAGTCCCCGGAGCCGCTCCTGTCTGATTGATATGCCGGAAAAGCGCCGGATAGAGTATATCCCCCACCAGAGAGGACTTTCCGCTTCCGCTGACTCCAGTCACCACTGTAAGCACTCCCAGGGGGAACCTGACATCGATGTCCTTCAGGTTATGTTCCATAGCCCCTTCCACTGTAATGGAATAGTTCCACTGATGCTTCGGTCTCACATAACGGCTTCTGACTCCATTGAGATATTGCAACGTAAGGGATCTTTCCATTGTCTGTCTGTCCACACTGTCCCCTGTCATACCGCAGAAGACTACCTCCCCTCCGTCAACACCGGCCTTTGGACCTATGTCGATCAGCATGTCTGCAGCACGCATTATCTCTTCATCGTGTTCTACGACAACCACGGTATTCCCAATGTCCCGAAGTCTTTTCAGCACTGCTATAAGCCTGTCTGTGTCGCGCGGATGAAGCCCTATGCTCGGTTCATCCAGAATATACAGCGAACCGACGAGGGAACTGCCCAGGGCAGTGACCAGATTGATTCTCTGGCTCTCCCCTCCTGAAAGGGTATTGGATGCCCTGTTGAGTGTCAGATACGAAAGCCCTACATCCTTTATATACTGCAGACGCGACACTATCTCAGACACTGCCTTGGACACAATCCCCTTCTCATAGTCAGTCAGCTTGAGATTACTGAAGAAGTCCAGAAGCTGGTCCACATTCATACACAGCAGTTCGTGAATGTTCCTGCCGCCCACCTTGACGTACAGGGCATCCTTCCTCAGACGGCTGCCGCCGCATTCCCTGCAGACTGTCTTGCCGGAATAACGGCTGAGCATATATTTGTACTGTATCTTGTATTTGTTGGCCTCGACCCATCTGAAGAACTCGTTCAGCCCTATCAGCGAATCCTCTTCCTTATCGGCTGCCCTTCCCTCCCAGATCAGCCTGCGCTGCTCTTCGGTAAGGTTATGCCACGGTTCAAATACCGGAATCCCGTACCGTTCGGCATTTCTTATCAGCTGATCCCTGAACCATCCCATCTTCTCCCCTCTCCAGCAGGCGATCGCCCCATCGTATATGCTCTTGCTCTGGTCCGGTACGACAAGTTCCTCGCTGATACCGATTATCTTTCCCAGTCCGCCGCATACAGGACAGGCACCGAGCGGACTGTTGAAACTGAACATATATTCATCCGGCTGCCGGAATGTAATCCCATCCGCCTCGAATCTGTTCACGAACTGTTTCATACACGGTCCTTCCGCAGCGCTACCGGCCGGTGTATCGGGATACTCCACGTATACGTACATCGTGCCGCTTCCTCGGTCAAAGGCTGTCTGCACCGATGAATGCAGTCGGGTACGGAGGTCTTCTTTCTCCGTTTCCCCGAGATTGCACAGATCCGGCATCTTCAGTCTGTCCACCAGCAGATAGAGATTCTCGGGATAGTCCCCGGTCTCCGCCTTTTTCATCATTTCCTCAATGCGGATAACCTTGTCGGAGAAGAAACGGGAATAGCCGTCTTCCTTCAGCCGGAGCATCAGCTCCACCTTGTCCTCCCTTGATCCCCATCCTATATCCGCCAGCAGGTAGATGGCAGTGCCCTCCTTGTCTGAAATACCATGGATATATTCCATCACGTCGTTGACACTGTGGCACTTCACTTCCTGTCCGGACACCGGAGAATAAGTACGGCCTATCCTTGCGAATATTATTCTCAGATAATCGTATATTTCAGTACTGGTGGCAATTGTGGAGCGGGGATTTCGCGTATTGACCTTCTGCTCTATCGCTATGGCAGGCGGGATCCCTTCGATAAGGTCGACATCCGGTTTTGACATTCGCCCGAGAAACTGTCTTGCATATGATGAAAGGCTCTCGGCGAAACGTCGCTGTCCCTCGGCGAACAACGTGTCAAACGCCAGAGATGACTTGCCTGATCCGGAAATGCCCGTTATCACCACAAATCTGCCCCTCGGGATCTCTACTGTGACATTCTTGAGATTGTTGACCCTCGCATTATGTATTATGATATTCCCTTCGACCGACATATAGATCTTCATTCAAAGCAGCCTGCAAATTTACTAAAATTCAGCATATAAACCCATATTTCCATTTAAATGCCGACACAGATATGAGGATGTCTCCGAAACTGACTTTACTGCTGAATTTCAACCCAGTCCGTATAGACTGTGCTTGCAGCGGAAAAGCAGCCTGACCCTCCGGAGACATTGGTGTAGGCGAAAGTGACAGGTGCCAGGCCGATAAAGCCAAGAGCATTGTTTCCCTTGTCATTGCAGGCGATCTCATATCTCAGCCTTTCAGGTGAAATGCGCTGCAGCTCGATACGGAAATAAGTCGTCTCACGATATGGATCCAATCCGGAGACTATGTCCGGTATGGTCACCTCGAATTCCTTTCGCTTCCCGCTGAAAGTCGCATCCGAGATTCCATAATAGAGGTCACCGTCTGTCCATGATACATCAAAGGGTCCGGCATCAAGGAAAGAAGATTCGGGAGAATATCCGAAAGGCAGGGCAATGGATGTCCCGACCTGTTCATCTGCCGGCTCGCGGTCGAGGGAGATTGTCCGGAAGCACAGGGCATAGGCATCTTCCGTCGTGCCATCGTCCTCAAAGGAAAAACGGACATTAAGATCGCCATCAGACATTGAATACGATGCGTCTACGACGGGAGCGGCCTGAGGGATCACTGTTCTGGCCGTAGCCATAGGGAACCCCTCCGATTCCGCCGTCACGACAAACTCATCTCCATATTCGACAGAATAATTGCCAACAATAAGTCCGTAGAATGACTCTACAGTTATATAATCCTTGATATCTATAAGTTCCGAATTCTTATACACCTTGAGTGTACATCTGGCTTCTTCGCTGAATTCGCGTTCTCCCGAGACAGATGGGACAGCATAGAGATACATCTGCAGATCACCTCCATATCTGTAAGGGTCGATCCCGACACATCCATCCAGAAGAAACAGAGGATCATCATCAAGACCTTTCAGGTCGAATTCCACCTCACAGGCTGTCACGACAAGACAGCATACGGCAATGAATATATAATCGAGCTTTCTCATAATCAGAACTTCAAAGTATAACTGAATGACGGGATTATAGGAAATATAGCACGTCCTGTGCCGTACAGGCTGCCATCTTCTCTCTCATCAATGGCGACAAACACGACATTCTTCCGGCAATAGGCGTTATATATACCTACGTTCCATATATGTTCCAGACCTTTTTTCGAGACTTTTCTGAAATTTGCACCCAGATCAAGCCGGTGGTAGCTATTCAGGTTGACATTATTCGGCCGGGTGTATATCCTGTCGAATACATCCCCCTGATTGTAAATATGAGTCGGGACCGTCATCCGGTTGCCGCTGTGATAATTCCATGAGGCATATATGCCGACTGCCCTGCTGACTTTCCAGCCTGTCATCAGAGTCAGCTTATGTCTGTTGTCATATCGGTGAGGATACCAGTCATACCAGATGGCGTCGAATTTTCTCTGACTCCAGGACAGGGTATAATATGCCGTCAGAAATATATTGTCGGAATGCCATCCCAATTCCGTCTCAAGCCCGTATGAACGTCCCTTGCCTTCATTGAATGAAGTCTCCCAGCTGTCAAGCGGAGGGAACAGGGCATTGGCCCCTGAATACTCCAGCAGATTGTCCATCGTCTTATACCATCCCTCCACATTCAGTCTGAAATTATGAGGGAAATGACAGTATACCCCTCCCGCCACCTGCCTGGAGCGCATCGGAGCGATCCGCGCCGTGGACGGAAGCCAGCAGTTCGTCGGGATATCCAGATAGGTCGTCGAAACCAGATGGGCGAACTGGTTCATTTCTGCATACGATACTTTAAAGTCAACCGCATCACAGCATTTCACATCGACGGACACTCTCGGCTCCAGTCTGTTCCAGACCTTGCCGGAAACACCGTACATAGCATACCTGAATCCGACATTCAGCGAAACGGCATCCAGGAACGTCATCTCGTCTTCCGCATAGAGCGCCAGCTCGCTTCCGGAATATCGTCTGGCAGAAGTGTCCGCTACCGGCTCGACGGCACTCGTGACAGCGCTCTGCCTTGCCGTATTGTATAAATGGAACTGATATGAAGCTCCGAACCTGACATTGTGCGATGCACAAGGCCTCCAGCTGAAACCGGCACTTCCTGCGATGTCTCTGACTGCAGAACGGTTATTCTCATCCATAGAGACATCGTCCTTATAATCATCCGATGACTCCTCCGTACTCCAGCGATACCGGACATCCGCATCGCTGCCGGTATAATATACGAGTGCATTCATTTTCAGATTGTCCCTGACCATATATGTCCAGTTCAGAGATGCCAGGGTATTTCCCCAGGTCACATCCGTCTGCAGCTGATCGGTGCCATTGGACGCTCCGGATTTTCCGTCTTCCGAGTATGTCTGAGAAGCCGGCGTATCCAGGTCCAGTTCAAGATGGTCGGAACCTTTATAAAATCTAAGGGACAGGACATTGTCCCTGCTGAACCTGTGTGTGACCGAGGCATTGATATCGTAGAACGCATACGTTCCGCCTATTTTCTCACCATCACTGTTCTTTCTGTTCTCGATAGAGATTATGGGAGCGAGCACCGCATCGAGCCAGCTTCTTCTGGCCGCCACATTGAACGATGTCCTGCCTTTGACAATCGGGCCTTCAAACTGAAGACGTCCATCTATCAGCCCTATCATAAATGTCCCCGAATATCTGTCCGGATCACCGTCACGGGTAGTCACATCCACCACCGAACTCAGTCTGCCTCCGTACCTTGCCGGAAAGCCGCTCTTGTAGAAATCCAGATGATCCACTACATCGGTATTGAACGATGAGAAAAGCCCTCCGAGATGGCTTATCTGATACATCGGGACACCGTCCAGAAGGAAAAGGTTGTCCGAACCCTCTCCACCGTGGACATACAGCCCCGACATCAGTTCAGTCCCGGCATTTACACCGGGCAGGTTCTGTATGGACTTTATAAGGTCCGGGGTACTGAAGACGACATTGCCGTACAGAAAATCCACTTCATCGAGCCGACTGTGCCCTGTCTGACTTTCGGGTACATCTTTCTGTCTGTCAGCCGTAATCCTTGCTTCCGCTATGCTGTCCCGTCTCTCATCCACCTCCAATGAATCAGGATACTGCAGTGCATCCGCCGCACTGACAGTGAAACATGATGCAAGCATAGCCATGACACATCCAGCAATCATCTCCTTCATTCCTGTCCGACAATTTGAATTCCGGCTCCGAATTTAGATAAAAATATCGGATCACCTGCAAGAAGTCGGCATATATCGAAAGACATTCCTTGTCACCATAGACGACGCCGCAGGCGGAGTGAAGGATCTGGAGCACCTGATTCTTCGCTTTGCTAAACGACAGTATACTGCCATTCAGAAGGACAATGCAGGAAATACTTAGAATGACAGAAAAGCATCATTTAGAAAGGCAGATCTGTAAAACATAATTGATTAGTTATATTTCTAAAATCAAAAAGCCTTCAATATCATATATAATTATGGCAAAAAGCCATATCTTCGTGAGATGATTCAAGAGGACTTCAAATTTTACAAGCCCTGCAAGGAATTACAGCCTTACGTCAGGTATTATTGGGTATTCAAAAGCAATCAACCGCTGAATACCCTTACTTTTCCTATTGGCTGTCCTCAAATCATTTTCCATAAACAGACACCGCTCTATATCCCGGAATTGAAAACCGCTCAATCGGAATTTACCATTAGCGGTCAGGTAAACTATCCTTCCCATTTATATGCGGATGGGAATGTAGAAATGATTGTGGTCGTGTTCCAGCCATACACCCTAAAAGCCTTCTTGAACTTGCCCATATCCTTATTGCACAATCAGGAGGTTTCCGGTTATGACCTTGAAAATAAGTATTTGAAACAACTGGCTGCACAAATCTTTAATTGTGAAAATACCAATCTATGTATCGCCATAATAGAGCAATGGCTGTTATCACAAATAGCAGATGTATTGACTTCCAAAACGGCATATAACATCAATAGAATAACCGCTGCAATAAAACGACTATTCGTAATGCCCGCTATCTCTGTTAGCGAACTGGCTTCCGCTGCCTGTTTAGGCAAGAAACAGTTTGAACGCCTGTTTAATGAACTGGTAGGCGCGAATCCCAAAGAGTACGCAAGAGTAGTCCGTTTCCAGAAATCATTGAAATTGTTGCAGTATTACTCAGAAGATACAACTCTGGCTCAGCTGGCATACCAATGCGGCTATGCTGACCAGTCGCATTTCATCCGGGAGTTTAAACAATTCAGCGGCTATACGCCATTGTCTTTGTTAAATGTATGCGAACCATATTCTGATTTATTCAACAACCATATATAATGTCCCTTTTATTCTATCCACAGTTTAATGATGAGCTTACCTTTACGCTTATTTAACTTAAAATGAACGATAGAATGAAAGAAGTAAATCCGAAAGAGACGACCCGTGCCTATGCATTTGAAATGTGGATGAATGCGCCAATGCCTATGCTCACCTTTTTCAAGAAAGTAAATGTTACCCGTATTGCCCGCATCAGCAAACGGACAGGGTTAAAATTCAATATGCTGATGTGCTGGTGTGTCGGAAAAGCGGCAAACGACATTAAAGAGTTCTATGTGCTGCCTGTCGGCAGGAAGTTAATGCAATATGACAATCTTGCCGTCTGCACCATTGTTGCCAATCGGGAGGGTGAAGTCAGTTCCTGCGATGTCCCTTTCTCCGACAATTTGCAGCAGTTCAATACGGATCACCTGAGACTGACGAAGCAAGTTGCTGAAGCCTGTCAGAACCACGATTTGACGGACAGCATGGTCATCGGCACGTCTGCCCTTGCACAATATGAGATAGACGGAGCGGCAGGTATGTAT
>JADIMI010000063.1 GCA_017694845.1 Candidatus Cryptobacteroides intestinavium | reverse complement strand
CATCTTGTCAGAAAGTATCTGGTCCGCAGGACTGTCGTACCCCAGCAGCTGTGCCTTTTCTATACGCAGACGCATAATGTCAAGTACGAGCTCCCTGGTATCATTCCTGTTGCCGTTGCAGCCTCTGGAAGAATATGCCCTGAACATTTCCTCCCTGCGGGTCCTGTCACTGCAGGATGACATCTCGGAGACATATTCGGACACCGTGACACCGAACCTGGAGGCAAAGGCGTTGTTCTCGGCAAGCAGATCGTTCCCGAACCTGTATTCAAGCGATGAGAGTTCCCTGTTGATCTCCCTCAGCCTGGCCTGGCCGGCTTCATCCAGAGATATACCGTTGTCCTCGAACCTCCGGTATATCTTCTCCAGCACCATCTCCTGCTCCTTCGTAAGCCCGAGCTCCTTCTTCCTGTCATAGAGATACTTCACCCTCTCGAAAAAATACGGGTTCATGAATATGTTGTCATTGTGCTCCGAAAGCAGAGGCAGGACCTTCTCGACTATCCTCTGGAGGGATGGGGTGCCATCCGTCTCCGACAGATTGAACAGGACTCCTGTAACCCTGTCAAGAGTCGCTCCCGAACGGTCATACGCTGCAATGGTATTATCGAATGTCGGCTCCTCGCCGCTTGCTATGATCGCATCGACATCCGACGCCTGCTGCCGTATACCCATCTTCACAGCAAGCATATACTGGTTCTCCCGTATCTGATCGAAAGGAGGCAGCCCGTAATTGGACTTCCATTCGAAAAGGAAAGGGTTGACTTTGTTGCATCCCGCAATTGACATCATCATTGCCAGAATTATAATTATCCGTTTCATATATCTAGTACACAGTTGTTATCCGTTCAAGGACAGGTAAGGTAAGGTCGACCGACAAAGATAAGAAGAATCAACAAAAAGGGGCTATGTCAAAATGATAAATTTTGGCGCAGCCCCTTAGGTGTATTAGCTATGACACACCGTCATCCATCCGGAAGGACATACGGTCAGTCATTGACCTTCACCCCATCTATGTCAAGCAGCACAAACTGGATACTTCCCTGATACAATGTCAGTATTCCCGTTACATCTATGGTCTTTTTCCCGGCAAGGACATCCGGGTCGATTTCAGTGTCGGCGAACTTGCAGTAGCCGCTTGTCCTGATCTGGATTTCCTTTTCGCCAAGCTTGAAATACTGGCTTACGCTGTATGGAGAAGCATTCTTTATCAGCTGGGCCTTATGGTCAGCGACAGTGCCGTAATTATAGTCATTGGCATTGCCCACCTTGCATGAATCCCATTCCCCGCTGTTCAGATATTCAAGATATTTCGTCTCGGACATAGCCCAGGTAGTAATGCCCCAGGTCTTGTCCGAAAGAAAGACCCTGTTGGAAGACTCCTTCTTGTTTTTGTTGCTGTCAATATAGACAAGGGTAAATGTCTCATTGGCATATTCCAGTCCACGCAGTGTCACGAGCCTGCCGAGATACGGGCAGTCCTCCAATGTGGCGGAAGCCTCCGGAAGGTCATCTGCAGTTATCTCCAGCGGCTCCACTTCATTCCCCGGCTCGTATTCTCCACGGAATATGTGGGTGTCTATAAGAAGCTGGGATTCAAGATACGATGTCTCGTACTCCCCAGTCGGGTCGGCATAACCGATCTGCACCATACCGTTGCCTCCGTATGACCCTGTCTTGTATCCGTACATACCTACAGACAGGTCCTTGCAGTTCACATAGACCAGCTGGCCGGGCTTATAATCATTATAGAGGCCGTTCTTGCCCATTTTAATCTCAATGCCGCCCGTCTCATCCTGGATATAGAAACTCTTGTAGAAATTTCCAGGCTGGTCCGTAGTGGAAACCCGGCCTGCGATAATTACATCTTCCCCCGACAGTTTATCCTGGCCGACCACAAACGGCTGCCCCGGAGTATACTCCGCTGCCAGTTCGGCTATCGTGTACGTCGGGGTCATCTCGACTGTCTGGACCGGTTCAGGATCATCATATCTGCCTGTAAATACCGGCTGGAACTCCTCACAGGAGACAGCCACTGCCATAGCTGCTGCCAGGCATACCGAAAGCACCGGATATCTTGTATTCATTTTCATTCTCATCATCTTTATAAATTTATCTCAGAATCCAGCCTGGCTAGAATCTGAAATATAGATTCAACATATAGTTGACCCCGCACATATAGAAGTACTTCGGATCGAAACGGTAGTATCTGTCGTAACTCTCGCTGTCAATCAGACGTGTCTGCTCATATCCTCCTGTCTTGACATTCCTGTTGTTGAGAATATTCTTGACTTCAAGAGAGAATCCGAAATTATATTTGCGGTCGATATACCAGGACTTGCCGACACTCGCATTCAGGAGGAAAGCAGGGCTGAATTTCTCCTGGGCCGCCATATATTCGATTTCCTCCGGGGTCAGTCCCATATCCTCCCCCATAGACGGATTCAGGAACCAGGTATTGCTATGCTCCTGCAAGGCGACATCGGTCATAGCATTGTCCGGTCCGGCGACAGCTTTCATTGTCCTGTACAGAGGATTCATATCAAGATATCCGTTGGCAAAATACTGGGCATTGAGTTCAAAGAACCAGTATGAATTCGTCCTGTAATGGAATCCGAGATCAGCCGCGAGCTGCGGAGTGCTCGGCACGTAATGTTTCTGCTCCTTTTCGACTATATAGTTGCCTGCATCATCGGTCTGGTACGTCGGGACACCATCCACCATCATTTTCCTGTATACAGGATGGCTCTTCCAGTATGTCACCGGCTGGTTGTCGATTATCACTTCCGCACTGTTATCCACGGTCTGGGTCATATACGGTGTCGAAGTATATATATACTCACCCCAGCTGAGCACTCCCTGGAGAGACAGACCCTGGACGAAGAACGGGATCTTGAATCCGAGCTCTATACCCATATTCCTCTGGTCGATGCCGGTCATGGCGAAGTTGGTAAAAGAATTCTGGGAATCATCATAGAAGCTCATCATATCCGTCTGGTCCATTATCTTAGTCCAGAATGCAGTGAACCGGATATCATAGCCGTTATTATTATAGGTATAATTGATATCCGCCGACACTGTCTTGGTCGTCGTAAGGTTAGGGACCAGAGTGTTCCTTGTCCTCGGAGAGATGAAAGACTGGGTGAATGTAGGGGCATCATTGAAATAACCTGCATTGGCATAGACCCTGTGTCCGCCCGTGAACATATAGCTCAACCCGATCTTGGCAGCATAGGTCAGGAAATCAGCCACATCCGACCTGCCTTTGGAAGTAATGGCCTTCCCATCCTTGTCGTATGTCGTGAGCATCTTCCCCTGATAGAATATCGGTTCGCCATTGTCATCAAGTCCTGCAAAGAGCCCCTTCCTCATAAGGCCTTCCCTCCAGAACTTTGAATATCCTCCTTGAAGCGCGACATTGGCCTTGAATCCGTTCTTCTCGAAATCCGCATTCGCCCATACCCCGGCATTGCGGACATTGGCATAATAGTCATATCCGTACTTGCCCCCCTGGGCTATCTTCTCGGCCTCGCCGTGCTCGAGAAAATAGTCGAGGTCATTCTGGATCATAGTCGGAGACGAGGCAAAGTCACGTTCTGCGAACTGGTCGATGTTCAGGTAATAGTCTCCGCCGAGAAGATCATCCATCCTCTTGTAGTATTCAGTCCTGTTCCACCGGTAGTTCGCCCCTCCCGTGAGTGTGAACCAGTTGCTGGCCCTCCATTTCACACTTGCGTTGAAATTCAGGTCATTCTGGTCGGTACGCCTCTCCTCGATCGTATATTTGGACCTTCTTATTCCGTTTTCATCCAGATTGTTCCAGTTCACGTTATACAGTCTGTCCCAGTTCAGATGCTGGATATTGTCATAATTGCCTGCCCAGGCTTCCTTCGCCCAGGCGTACTTGCCATAGTTCTGTCTGCCGTAATCAGGATCCTCCATCCAGAAATAACTCGGAAGATTCCTGTAGTAGTCAGGACGCGGGTCAGCAGCATCATACCAGTCCATTGCGGTATATCCGTTCTTTCCCGTCCTGTAGAGGACTGTAGCCGTCGCCTCGAGATTCTCCAGAGGATTGGCCGTATACTTCAGGATAAAGACCGGCTCGTGAGTCTTGCGGACACGGGAATTGCGGACCTTCCCGTTCTGGTATCCCCAGTTCGAGTTATACATATTGTCACCCACGAGATCATAGACCTCCTGCGTAGATGCATTCTGGGCACCCCGCTGGCCTGGAGTCGCGAACGCAACGAGACTTACGCGATGCATATCCCCGAATTTCTTCTCGACACCGGCATAATATGCAAATGAACGGTAATACAGTCCTTTCACCCAGTCGTTCCCGCCAAGACGGGCAGAGACGTTGAATGCATAGGACCATCCGTTGTCAAGCTGGCCGGATGCATAGGTAGCCATAAGCCTCAGCCTGTAGAGCGCGCTGTTGGTCAGGACGCTGAACCTCCAGCCAGGGCGCACGCTTGATGGTGTGGCAAGAATGTTCGTGACACCGTTGTAGCCCCCTATCCCATAGTCGGATGCTTCAACCCCGATGGTGCTTTCCTTACTGCGCATAGCTTCGTTAAGACCGCTCCACAGCGAGAATGGAGTATATCCTGTGAGCGCATCGTTCATTTTCACCCCGCTCAGATATACGTTCTGCGATTCGCTGGCATATCCTCTGTTCCTGAACCTGATGGCGCTGAAACCATATCCTGCTATGTTGGTATATACATCGTTGCCGTACAGAATCGCCGGAGTGTCATCGTAACCGGAGTCCTGCATATCGAACTCGGCGAAATTGGAATCATCGATATCCATAACTATCTGCGACGGTACGAGAGAGACGAACATCAGGTCTTTCACATACCCTTCCACAGTCACATTGACAACCGATTCGACAAAACCGGATGCATTGACCGTCATTCTGTAGATACCATCCGGCAGACTGCCGAATGAAAAATACCCATCAGAAGAAGAATAGCCTTTTGCGACTATATCATCTCCCTGATACAGGGTCAGCATCGCATTCCCTACAGGTACACGCCCGCTACGGTTGACCACGGTGCCGGCTATCCCTCCCTTATCCTCATCTGTCTGGCTTTCCTTCTGCACCATCTCCACAGTATGCTCCGATGCATACACAGGCAGAGCCAGAACGGCCGCTGCAAACAACGGCAATAGTTTTCCGATCATAGTCTGAGATTTTACTTTTGCAATACTATATATGTAGGGAGATGGTCACTGTATCCCCCGATAAAAGACCCGTTCGAGAACGTCCTGAACGGTGTCCCCTTATACTGTCCGGACTGGGTGATCATAAACGGCTTGCGGTACACCACCCCGTAGAATCCTTTCCTGCCTGCCGGACGTATCTTCAGCCCTCCATCCGGAGCGTTCAGAAGATTCTCGTTCACCAGGATTATATCATAGATGTTCCATACCCCCTGATATGCGAGAGAGCCGTAGCCGGCCTTGAGCATAGACCAGAAAGGAGAGAAGAAATCACCTTTACCGACATCCTCCGGCTTCTCCTTGCTGTGCATATACTCAACCATGCTGACATCGGTCGGGTTGTCGTTCATATCCCCCATCACGACGATCTTTATCCCCGGATACTCGGCCTCCATCTTCATGGCATGCTCATAAATGATCTCCGCCCCGCGGCTGCGGAGATCGGAACCTTTCCCTCCGATACGGGACGGAAGATGAGTCACATATACAGCGAACTCCTCTCCATCAAGAAGCCCGTGCACCATCAGGATATCCCTGGTCTTGAAACGCTTCCGGCCTTCTCCATCCATAGAGAACTCTATCCTGTCGCTGTTGAAATCAAACGGGATGGATTCGCTGTCGATAAATTTGAAATTGTCAGGTCTGTAGAGCAGAGCGACATCCACACCCCTGGCATCCGGGCCATCATAATGTACAATCTGATAATTCGCCGCAGCTATCTCCGGCTGGCTCACAAGGTCTTCAAGGACAAGCCTGTTCTCTATCTCACTTACCCCCAGCAAAGTATGGAACCTGCCATTGGTCTGTGCCATTGACTTGATGACCGTAGCCATATTGTGGAGTTTCTTCTGGTACTTGGCATCTGTCCATTTATTCTTGCCTTCCGGCAGGAACTCCTCATCATTCTTGACCGGGTCGTTGTATGTATCGAACAGATTCTCGAGATTGTAGAATCCGACGATATACGTACTGGACTTCCCTTGCTGGGCATAGACGGAAAACACCGACAGCAGCAACAGCGCAGATAAAAGAAATTTTTTCATAAATCAGATAATCTGTTAATTCAACCAAAAAGATACATTCCGGGGATCCTCAGACTCGATGAGATCCGCCTGCGCCCCGCCTATCTTCCCCGGCAGATTCGCAAAAAAATCAAGGCCTGTGATATCTTCGAGTTCATCAACAGGCATAAGCATGTCTTCGGTCACATTGGTTTCACTGTAACTTCTGTGATCCAGATAGAACGCAGCGGCCGAATAGCCGGAAATCCCCGCAGATGAACTGTCGGAATATCGGAGCAATGCCTTGTAATACGCAACAGGGACCGTCACCTCGCGATTGTCATTGTCATATGCGACCTTTGTACTGCCATCCACTATGCAGCCTGTCACCACGTACAGGGTATCGCATGCCATCGCGATGGAACGGACTTTCGTCTCCAGACTGGCCCATATCCTCTGATTGAATCCGGACCCTATCTGCGGAGTCATATTAGTGTAATAGAATGTCTGCTGATTCGCGGCATACGAAAGCCTGTCGGCCGAAGGGATCTGATGCCCTCTGTCATATCCTCCCTTATATCCGCGCTCCAGTCTCGGCTGGTCTTCATACGGGACCTCCGGATCATAACCCCAGTCATCCGTCCTGGAGCCGCTTCCTATAAGTCCTTTATTCAGAGGATATGCGACCCAGTGGGAAACAAGATTGTCCCTGTCCCACAGGAAAGAATAGTTTCTCGACATCTTGCCGCTACCCAATTTCATATCGTGGGTATAGAAGCGACAGTCATCATTCTCGACAACAGCAGGAAGCTCGAGCCATCCCGGATAAGTTCCCACCCAGCCGCTGTCCTCTTCATTGAGCTGGACAAACGTCACTGCATAATCATCTCCTCTGTTTGTGAGAATGACATAGAGGGAACGTGTCTCGCTCGTGCTGTTCTCATCATAATTCAGGACTATGCCATCCTTGCTCCCGCGGCCTGACGTCTGGCTCAAGGAAGCCCAGCCGTCCTGTATTCCCTGATAATATAGAGAAAGGACCCATTCCCCGGATGCTGTGACATTGACGGTCACCTGGCCCGCCTGATATGTCACCTGACGGTCAGAAACAGAAATACCGGTCTCGACCTGCATCTCCTCACACGAATTCAGAAACAGCAGAGATACAGAAAAGAGAACAGAAAAAACAAATATCAGATGCTTGTTCAAAACAAATACTGTATGAAAAATGTTAACAGCCGCATTACAGCTGACGGGAACCGGCATTTTAGAGAAAATCAAGGGGTGCCCCTCCCGGGGCATCCCTTGAATCCGTTATAATTCGGCTGTCCTATTTCTGGAATTCAAATCCCCAGAGAATATTTCTCTTTTCGGACACCACCTTTATTTCTGTCTCTGAACCAAGAGCCGTCGCAAATTTGACTGTATACTTATCAGAATCGGAAACACTGATTGTATAAGGGGCGTTACCCGATGCCCCAGCATTGGCAGCAGGGCTTACCGTTGCAGGATCCATCCCATCAACTCCGCTGAATGTCAAGACTGATGGAGCCTCTTTCCAGGAGACAGCATAAAAAGTAAAGCTCTTTGTGCCTGAAGGGACAGTAATAGTCGCATCTCCAGATTTTTTCGATGTTCCAAGTTTCAATACTTTGATTTCAGATCCATTTACGACAGCATTATCTGTATAAGCATTCGTTCCAAGCACCCACGGATACAAAACTTCCGCCGAGAACCTTTCACCTGTCAGGCCATCTGCATCTGTAACTTTAGCAAGAACCATCTGCATTGTGGATCCGTATATTGAAGCGATACCCTTCAATGTACCTGATCCCTGCGGGACCTGCTTCTCAACGAGAGATTCAGCCGCACCGGCAGCGTGTGAAATCACAAAAGTCTCGCCTGCAGCATCTTCAATTGTAATCGATGTCCTCTCACTTGCACTTGCAAGGGTCTTTGACAGATCGCCTTCTGCAACCTGGACATCCTTCACAGCGACATACTGACTTTCATATTCTCCAGAAAGGAACTGCTCCATAGTGATTTCAGCCGGAGTGACCTCGACGCCGCTTCTCACAACTGTTGTCTTTGCAGCATCTGCTGAAACCTGAAGCAGATTACTGTAATACTCATAATGTGCCCCGGAAAGATCTATGACAAGCTCATCTCCTATTGAATAGGTGTTCTCGCTATCGAAATCAAGCTGTACACCTGCAGTCTCGTCCTGAACCATTGCCATTGACTGGGTCAATGCATAATTCTTCAGTTCCGCATCAGAGACCACAACAACCTTCACAAGGATATTGTCACCGAGAAGACCGCCTTCTTCAGTCTTTTCAGTTGCCTGCTCCCTGACAGCAGCGACTGTCGTATATTCCACTTCTGCTGACGCTGCCTGAGAAACGTTTACAGGAGCGGAAACAATTCCGGTCGAGAAAACGATTTTCCCCGATCTGGCTACGCCTGTATTGGCCGAAGCGCTGATTTCGATAGTCTGGGCAGTCTCAGAAGCCGTACCTTCCGCCGGTGACACTGTCACCCACTCAGGTTTTTCTGTAACCTGCCAGTCCCTGTTAGATGACAACGATACCGTCGATGTCCCCCCCTCTACGGCAAATTCCTCAATAGACTCCGGTGATACACTAATAGAAGGTGTCTCATTTGATCCTGGCTTCTCCTCGCATCCTGCAAGCAGTGCTGCCGATGCAATCACGCAAAGAAATAATTTCCCAATTTTCATAATATCACAAATTTGATAATAAATGTTTCCCGTATGGTGCAGATTGTTAACAAATTGTTACGAACAAAGTGCAATGCAGTGGCAAATATAGACAAATAAAGTATTATAGCAAATAAATCTTACATACATATAAAACGGCTTACAATAAAAAAGGAAGACATCTGATATCTTATCAAAACGTATAAAATATGTAAAAAACAGAAAAAGTTTACCACAAAAGACAAAAAGATACCGCCCTCGCGATTCACATCGCAAAGGCGGCGCAATTCTAACCTAAAACTTAACCTATGAAAAAACTATTCGGTTCAAAAAACTTGCAAAGTCTATGCCAGAGCAACCGCTATAGTAGTAATTCAGGTAAGTTTTTTATGTTTTTTATCTCATACACTCTGTCGGATGCCGGCATCTCCATCATTTCGTGATGCCATGTGACCTTATAAGGGATATGTACGGCTGTACCGCCGACTGCAACTACAGGAGCGATATCCGACTTGACAGCATTCCCGACCATAAGGATCTCCTCAGGCAGGATGTCAAGCTTCCTTGCCATCATCAGGTAGTCCTTCTCGCTCTTTGTCGGCATCACCTCGATATGATGGAAATACCTGTCGAGCCCGGATTCCCTGAACTTGGCGAGCTGCTCTACAAGGTCCCCTTTGGTAGCCACGGCAAGAACATAACGGTCAGACAGGGCAGCCAGCACCTCTTCCACTCCATCCACGAGTTCGAACTCGTGGTATGCAAGTCCGGTGACTATCTGTTTTGTATCAAGGTACAGCCCTGCATCGAACCGGTCTCCACAGATTTCCGCCGCAGCATCAAGCATACTGAGCATAAAAGTCTTGGATCCATACCCGAAGACAGGGATATTCTCTTCCTGCTTCCTGGTCACGACCTCTACGACGTATTCTTCATCTGCAAACTGCGACAGTCTGTGCGCGAACTTGCGCTCAGCCTCCCGGAAAAACTCTTCATTCCGCCACAGCGTATCATCCGCATCAAAGAATATATACCTGAAATGTCCCGGAATCATATTTCAGCAGTCAATATGCAGGCATCAGTCGATATCCGGATATACACGGATAATCATAACATCATTGAGCGGGCAGTCGCGGGCATCCGTAGAGACAGAGGCAATCTTGTCTATCACGTCAAGCCCCTCGACAGTCTCACCGAACACGGTATACTGTCCATCAAGCTGATGGCAGGTCGTCTCATCCTGGACAATATAGAACTGGGAACCGGATGACGCCTTCTTTGGATTGGCCGCATCACCCCTGCGGGCTGCAGCAAGCGCCCCCTTCTTGTGTGTATATTCAGGCACGAACTCGGCCGGCACAGTATAGTCCGGACCGCCGGTCCCGTACATATTCCTCTTTGAAGGATCCTTTGACAAAGGGTCACCGCCCTGGATCATAAATCCGTCGATAACCCGGTGGAACAGGGTACCATCATAGAAATGCTCGTGAGCCAGCTTTATGAAATTATCCCTGTGCGCAGGAGTCTTGCTGTAAAGCTTTACCTTGATTGTCCCGAGATTAGTCTCGATATTGAATATCGGTTCTGCCGGGAGATCTGCCGGATTGAAGTCCATATCGTCAGTCTTTATTGTTTCTGTGACGACAGCCGCCGAGTCAGCCTGCTCCGCCGCATTCTTTGCAGCCCTGTTTCCTGAACAGTTGCAGGAAGCGGCGAGAAGCACAATGGCCAGCATCGCTCCGGCCGTCTTGAAAAACATTCTCATATTATGTAGATGTCAGATTATGTTATCTTTCTCTATATCCTTGAAATAACGGTATGTAGACACCTTCAGCTCTTCCGCTGCCTCTTCATCGCACACCAGTATTCCTTTCGGATGGACCTGGAGTCCGGTGATGGTCCAGGCGTGGCTGTAGGCACCCTCCACACACTGCTGGACAGACCTCGCTTTCTTGGCACCGAGAGCAAGAATAAGAACCTCGCGTGCATCAAGCACTGTCCCTACTCCCACGGTCAATGCCAGCTGCGGCACCTGGTTGACATCATTGTCAAAGAAACGTGAGTTGACAACACGGGTGTTGTATGTAAGGGTCTTGATCCTGGTACGTGAAGTCAGTGAAGAGAACGGTTCGTTGAATGCGATATGTCCGTCCTCCCCTACTCCTCCGAGGAAAAGGTCGATCCCGCCCGCCTCGCGGATACGGCGCTCATAGTCATCGCACTCTGCCTGAGGGTCCGGGGCGTTCCCGTTGAGGATATTCACGTTCTTCGGATCTATATCAATATGGCTGAAGAAATTATGCCACATAAACGAATGGTAGCTTTCCGGATGCTCTTCAGGAAGGCCGACGTACTCATCCATATTGAAAGTTATTACATTCCTGAACGAAACCTTGCCTTCCTTGCAGAGTCTTATCAGCTCAGCATATGTAGACAGCGGAGTCGAACCGGTAGGAAGCCCGAGCACAAAAGGCCTGTCTGACTTTGCCTGATGGGAATTGATTCTGTCAGCAATGTAACGTGCAGCCCACCTGCCTGCATTCTCGTTAGAGTCTTCAATAATAAGTCTCATCTTATATAAGTTTTAATCAACCCACAAAAGTACGAAATTAACGGACAAATGACAATACAAACAGACTTCCTCCTCTGTTAAATTTTTGTCAATTTGAATTTTATGGGATATTTTTGCGGGCATTATGGGAAATCCTCTGAAACAGCTGGCAGGAGAGACTGCCATTTATGGGCTGAGCACCATCCTGGCAAGGATAATCAACTTCCTGTTCGTCCCTGTCTACACGCGCTGCCTGACAACGGAAAGCTATGGCGTAGTCACGGAATTCATGGCTTACATAGCCGTGCTCCAGGTCGTCCTTGTACTCGGTCTCGAGACCGGCTGCTTCCGTTTCGCCAACCGGCAGGGAGTCAGACCGGAGGCCGTGTATTCCAATGCGCTCGGCACTGTATTCGGGATAAACGCTGCATTTCTGGCTCTTGTCATTGCATTCGCAGGTCCGATTGCATCGTGGCTCGGATACAGCGGGTTCGAGAACTGCATAATGTATACTGGCGGCATCCTGGCTCTCGACAGCATAACCGCCATCCTGTTCGCAAGACTCAGACAGGAGCACAAGGCGTTCAGATTCGCCATTTTCAAGACAATCAAGATCATAACCGAGACTACAGTCAACATACTGCTGTTCTTCCCTTTCACCGCCCTGTGCTCGGCAAGGGCAGCTTCGCTCGGGATCAGCCAGACTGCACTGACGCCATCGGATGTCTGGCTTCTGCATTTCATCTCTCCGGCACCTGACTTCTCCTATGTGATCTTTGCGATTTTTGCCAGCTGTGTCGTCTGCTGTCTGCTTTTCCTCCCGACACTGGTCCGGTTCTCCTTTGAATTCGACGGGAAACTGCTGAAGCAGATGCTCGTATACTCGCTTCCGCTGATGGTGGCGGCACTTCCGGGGATCATCAACGATTTCCTCGACCGGATACTCTTCAGATTCTTTGACACAGGCTCCGAAGCATGGAGGTCAAGCCTTGGCATATACCAGGCCGCCGTAAAGCTTTCCGTGATAATGTCCCTCTTCATACAGATGTTCAGGTTCGCGGCAGAGCCGTTCTTCTTCCAGAGAGCAGAAGACAAGGGGTCAAGGACGCTGTATGCCCGGGTGATGGAATATTTCACCGCCTTCTGCGCCCTTGCGTTCCTCGGGGTGATGCTCTATATAGATGCGATCTCGCTTATCCTCGGCAGGGATTTCAGGGAAGGCATCGGGATTGTCCCCATCATGCTCGTTTCATATATGTTCCTCGGGATGCTGTTCAACGTATCGATGTGGTACAAGCTTTCGGGGAAGACGGGCATAGCTATCTACATAACGCTTGCAGGGATGGCGGTCACACTTGCAATCAATGTAATATTTATGCCCCGCTACTCCTACTGGGCTTCCGCCTGGGCGCATCTTGCAAGCTACGTCGTGATGTTCATCATCAGCGCGGCCCTGGGCCAGAAATACTATCCCATCCCGTACAGATGGAGCCGCATCGCCCTTATCTTCATAGCGATGCTGGGTATTTTCTGGGGATCGGAATGGATTGACAGACTGTTTTTCAGCGATATCGCCATAGGGTCAGCCTCAGCCGGCCATATCCTGGCGAAACTGGGTGTACATACAGTCCTTATAGCCGTCTACATCGGGCTGGCATATCTGATTGTCAGGCAGAGACCGGTGACAAAGCGTAAAGACATCAGCTGAACACCAGCAGTATAATCTGTATGGATATCACCCTCAGGAATATCGAGAACGGGTATACAGTTGCGTATGCCACTGATGGTTCATCTCCATCAACGGTAGTATTGGCATAGTCAAGGGCTATCGGGTTGGCCATACTGCCACAGAGCATTCCCACATTTCCCGCATAATCGACCCCGGCCCATCTTGTGGCTATCCAGCCGACAATCAGCACAGGGACTACCGCCAGAAGGAAGCTTACACCTATCCACACCAGACCTTCGGTCCTGAAGACCGTCTCGAAGAAATCCTTGCCCGCACTCAATCCCAGACCGGCCAGATAGATGATCAGGCCGAGCTGCCGGAGCATCAGGTTGGCACTGCGGGTCGTATAGATCGACAGATGGAGCCTCGGGCCGAAAGCTCCCATCAGTATCCCGGTAATGATGGGACCTCCTGCAAGACCCAGCTTGACCGGCATGCTCATCCCCGGTATGGTGAACGGAATGGACCCTATGACAAGGCCTATGGCAAGGCCTATGAAAATCGCGAACAGATTAGGATTGCGGAGCTGCTTCTCCTGATTGCCCAGAATAGTGGCTACATTGTCGATGGCCTTGGTCTCCCCCACGATTGTCAGCTTGTCCCCCAGCTGCAGTCGCAATGACGGAGACGCAAGAAGGTCTATTCCCGCCCTGTTGACCCGCGTGATATTGATGCCGTACGAGTTCCTCAGTTTCAGGGAACCGAGCTTCACCCCGTTGAGATTCGGCTTCGTGACCAGCACGTGCCGCGATACCAGTTCACTGTCAATCGAATTCCAGTCGATATCCTTTTTGTTCCAGTCTATGTTCTCGCGGTCACCGAAAAGAGTCCTTATGGCATCCACATCGTGTTTGCCCGAAATGATGAGCAGATGGTCATCTTCATCGATTACGGTATCTGAAGCCGGAATGATGACCTTTCCGTCCTTCCAGACCCTGGATATGACAAATTTACGCCCGGACAGCGGCATAATCTCCTTTATACTGTGCCCGAAGACCGCAGGGTTGCTCACATGGTATTCCGCGACAAAGGTATTTTCCAGGCTTTCATCTTTCTGGACTCCGCGGGAATACTTCTTCCCGAACACTGCCTTGAGCACAATGACGGATAATATCACACCGATCACACCGAAAGGATATCCTACAGCACAGGCCAGCGCCATTTCATTGCTCCCATCCATATTCCCGGGATCGATCTGCAGCAGCGTCTGCTGTCCGGCGCCGAGCATCGGTGTGTTGGTGACCGCCCCGCAGAGAAGACCCATCATTTCGGAAAGCCCTATGCCTGTCACGGGGACGAGGGCGACAGCCATAGCCGAACCCAGCACAAGCACACTGGTAGCCAGGAGATTGAGCTTTATTCCCCCTTGTTTGAATGATGTAAAGAAACCCGGCCCCACCTGCACTCCCAGAGAATAGATATACAGCACAAGTCCGAAATTCTGCGCAAACAGAAGCATATCGTAATTGATCCTGATCCCGAAATGTCCGGCGAGGATGCCCGTGAAAAAGACGAACGTGACCCCGAGCGATATCCCTCCGATCTTTATCTTCGACAAGGCAAGCCCTGCCGCACATATCAGGCACAACACAAGTATGGCCTGGGTGAATGTCTGCAGAGTGAATATGCTGTCTAACCAATCCATATATTCCATAATATAAAGCGGGATCATCAATACAGAAAAAATCCTGCAATGCCTCCGACAACGATCACTGCAATAGGGTTGGCTTTCATGACAAGCGAGGCAAAGAATGCCGCGGCGAACAGGATCCAGCTCGTCCAGTCAATGAAATTGTCCGGTGTCATCAATACTACCGCAGCTGCACCGATCAGACCTATGATCGCAGGACGGAGCCAGGTCATGACCCCTTCAAATATCGAATTATGATTGAATCTCGCATAGACGTGGCAGAGGGCGAGCACTATTATAAATGATGGGAGGACAGCGGCGAGCGTGGTAGTGAACGAGCCGAGAACACAGAGGAATTCGGAAGCCCCCATCCCGTGCAGGACACTGTACCCTATATATGTAGCACTGTTGATACCGATAGGTCCGGGTGTCATCTGGGAAATAGCGATGATATCCGTAAAGGTCTGCTCATCGATCCAGTTGTGGACAGTCACCACCTGGGCCTGGATAATGGAAAGCATCGCATAGCCGCCTCCGATAGTGAAAATGCCTATCACGAAGAAGGTCATAAAGAGCTCCAGATATATCATTTCTTCTCCTCCTTCTTTTTCTCCTTTATTGTCCTGATCAGCATTTTCCTCTTATACCGCTTGTCATTATATATGGTGACGGCCGCCGCGAGTACAATTACGCAGAGCATTATATATATAGGTGAAATGCCGAGGAAAGCTGTCATTGCCAGCGCAGACAGCATAATGAGCCAGTGCCACCATTTTCTGTTGTTGGTCATTGCCATCTTCACCATCGGTGCGGCGATAAGCGCGACCACCACAGGTCTGATGCCCTTGAATATCCGGACTACCACAGGATTGTCCTGATAGCCGGTAAATGCAATGGCGATAATGAGGATTATCAGAAAAGAAGGCAGTATGCTCCCCAGTGTGGCCACTATGCTTCCTTTCGTCCCTCTCAGCTTGTAGCCTACAAAAATAGAGATATTGACCGCCAGGATTCCTGGAGCCGTCTGCGAAAGTGCTATCAGATCAGGGAATTCCTTTTCCTCAAGCCAGCCGCGTCTGACCATTTCGTTCTGGATAAGCGGGATCATTGCATAGCCTCCGCCAATAGTGAACGCACCGATCTTGGCGAAGATCAGAAAAATCTTCAGAAATGTTGCCTTTTCTTTAGCGTTGCCGTCTACCATATAGCCTTCCGGAAGCGATTACGGCGCAAAAGTAGAAAATAATTTCAAAAAAATCACAAAAAAATTTGGAGGTAAATAAAAAGTGCGTATCTTTGCAGCCCGTTTCGGAAGAAGCGGTTTGATCTTTGAAAATAATGAAAGACTTTTAAGTACAAGGTTAAAAGTACAACTAAGTACCGAGAAACAATGAGAGTAGCGTTAATTCCTTTATAGGATTTAAATGAAGAGTCAATGGATCTAGCTTAGAGATATAGAGA
>JADIMI010000062.1 GCA_017694845.1 Candidatus Cryptobacteroides intestinavium | reverse complement strand
AGATGTCCATAAGGTTGTTGAGGTCGCTGAAGACGCTGACCTTGCCGAACTTGGTGACTCCGGTGAGGAGGGCGAAACGGATGTATCCGTCTTCAGATTTCAGAGCGCCATAGAAAGATTTCAGTATCTTCTTGTATTCTTCCTGCAATTCAGGATTTCCTATGGTCTGGAGGAGAGGCTTGTCATATTCATCCACGAGGATGACGACCCTTTCTCCGGTCGTTGTCGCGGCGCGTCTGATGATTCCGGCAAAGCGTCTGGCAAAACCTATTTCCACATCATTCGCCCCGTACATATCCTCCCATCCGGACAGAGCCTCGTTGAGAATATCCTCCAGAGCGGAGACAGAGCTGTAATTCTGTGTATTGAGGTCGAGGTGCAGGACCGGGTGCTGTTTCCACTCCTTTTCGAGAGAGGCGACCGCCAGCCCGTCGAAGAGCTCCTTCTTTCCCTGGAAGTATGCTTCGAGTGTGCTGATGAGCAGGCTCTTGCCGAACCTTCTGGGACGGCTCAGGAAATAATAGCTGCCTGTCGTGACCAGCCTGTATATGAGGGCGGTCTTGTCCACATAGAAGTATCCTTCCTTGCGGAGTTTCTCGAAATTCTGTATGCCTACCGGATAAAGCTTTTCCATAACACGAAGATTACCATTTACAAAATTAACGATTTATCGGGAAAATCAATATCAGTAATCTGTATAGTATCTGCCGTAAACTGTATACATCTTATTGACAGACCTTTCCGTAATTTTGCACTGGTAAAAACGGTATGGAATTTCAAAATCTATCGATATGAGACGGTATGGCATTTTGACAATATGTGCGGTTTCCGCTATTTTGATGGCAGGCTGTAACAGCAGGACAGATAAAGACAGTAATAATATGAAGAATCTAGAATTGACAAAGGAGTGGGACAAGGTATTCCCTCAGAGCAACAAGGTAGAGCACAGCAAGATCATTTTCCACAACCGTTACGGGGTGACTCTTGCAGCGGACCTATATGTCCCGAAGAATGTCTCGGGAAAACTTCCTGCAATCGCGATGAGCGGCCCATATGGAGCAGTCAAGGAGCAGGTTTCCGGGCTTTACGCCCAGACTCTGGCTGAGCGCGGCTTCCTGACAATCGCCTTTGATCCATCATTTACAGGGGAAAGCGGCGGCGAGCCTCGTGCTGTGTCGTCACCGGATATCAATACGGAAGATTTCTGCGCGGCGGTGGATTATCTCTCGACAAGGGAGGATGTGGATCCGGAGCGTGTCGGCATACTCGGTATCTGCGGTTTCGGAGGATTTGCCGTCAATGCGGCTGCCATTGACACACGAGTCAAGGCAACAGTTGCCGTTACGATGTATGATATGACCCGCGTGACCGCAAAAGGTTATTTCGATCAGAGTGACAATGCGGAAGCCCGTTACGAGATGAAGAAACATCTCAATGCGCAGCGTACCGAGGACTACAGGAACGGAACATACGCACACGCAGGAGGCAATCCGGAAATCGCTCCGGATGATGCACCTCAGTTCCTGAAGGACTATGTGGACTTTTACAAGACAAAGCGCGGCTATCATCCCCGTTCTCTCGGATCCAACGAGGGCTTCAACACGACAGCGGCCCTTTCCCTCATCAATATGCCGATTCTTTCATACGCGGATGAGATCCGCAGTGCAGTGCTGCTGATACACGGGGAGAAAGCTCATTCGCGCTATTTCAGCGAGGATGTCTTCAAGAAGCTCACAGGTGACAACAAGGAACTCCTGATTGTGCCTGGGGCTGTCCACACAGACCTGTATGACCATACCGATGTGATTCCTTTCGACAGGATAGAGTCCTTCTACAGGGAATACCTGAAATAAAGCATATCCCGTGCAGGGGTCTGCCTTGAGTTTTGATCTGCGATACCCGGGCACAGCTCCGCAAGAAGCCGTCCCGGGTATTCTTGTATAATTCGTTTGAAGTTGCCTTCCTGCTCCGTTAATGCGTTATTTCAGGGATTGAAGTTTGCATATAAATAAGAGCGATTGTCAGTATTTTAATTCCAGGCCGTCGTGTTCATCGGCTCTTTTGCCGTCTATGATATTATCGTGTATGACGGAAGATGAAATTTCCGATATGAACGTAGATGCCGGAAGGCCGGATTCATTTACGAGATTGGCCTCTGTGTACGGCTGCCAGGCATATCTTACGTATTCAGGATCGGGGACGTCATCGGAATGCAGGACGGCTACATTTCCGGCGAGTGAAGCCGTTGCCGGATGGAATATCCTGTCTTTGCCGGCCAGTTCAAAACATTCAGGCGCATTGCCGTCACTTGTCTTGAGACTGTCTGCATAGTCGAAGGACACCACAACGCCCTGTTCTGTCCTGACAGCCTCCCTGAACAATGGACCTGAAGGCACTATGTCCTTGTTCCAGGAATCGTGCAGTCTCCATAATGCGAGACGTTCTCCTATTTCCTTTTTGTATATGGGGTGGACATCGGAACGGTTGCCCTTGTCGGAAGACACAGCCATTCCGGTATGGGGAATTTCATTCATAAGTCTGCGCTGGCTGTCTCGGAAAAGAGGCCATTCAGGTCTGTCAATGCTTGACAGCTGCACGAAATAGAAAGGCATCGAGTCGTTGTCCCAGTATTTCCTCCAGCTTTCCACGAGAAGTCTGAAAAGTCTCTCGTGCGATTCCACGTTATTCGCGTTCGACTCGCCCTGATACCAGACAGCTCCGGTCACAGGAAAGTGTCCGAGTGGTTTGATCCCTGCGTCGAACAGATATCCTGGAGTAAACGGATGGCGCCTGTTGCCTGTACTGCATTTAGCCATATTCAATGCGGCACGTTCTCTTGCCCATTCCATCACAAGACCATTATGATACCAGTCACAGAGAATCGCAGGATACTTTTCCGCGAGCGCTTCCCGGTCAACCCACGATTCGGTAGTGGTTCCTCCGACGGCGTTCATAATAAGGCCTACAGGAACATTCAGACTGTCTCTCAGCATTTTCCCGAAATAATAGGCTACGGCGGACACCCCGGAAGCCGTGCCCGGAGCAGAATTCTCCCAATGTGCCGGTGAGAAATATTCCATATTGTTCACTCTGGATGCATCCTGTCCGGACCATTCCACTCCATATGTGGTCAGTGTACTTTTCATTGAATAGAAACGGAGGTCAGGATCAAGTGACTTTTCTATGTATTTCCTGGCTTCATAGCTGCCTCTCAGAGGAAATTCCATATTGGACTGGCCGGAGCATATCCAGACTTCACCGGCTGCTACATCCTTGAATACAAGTTCTTCATTTCCGGAAGCGACTGTCATTTCATACCCAGTCCCGGCATCGAGTGGCTCAAGAGTCAGGTCCCATATGCCTGAACTGTCAGCGACGGTAGAGACATCCTGTCCCGCTATCCTTGCACGTACCTCCGCCCCCGGGCAGGCGGTACCTGTAATATGCAATTCGGTATTCATGGGAAGAACCATCCCGTCAGAGTAGGCGCAGCCCATGCTCAATGACGGAATTTTGACTATATCCTTTATCCTGACACTCGAGAATACAAGGTGGGATGTGCTTCCTTCATACAGAATTCCTATTGTGTTTTCATCAATCTGAGTCATGCAGGAGTATCCCCAGCCTTCCTCTTCGTCGAGCAGTATCTGGAATTCCTCCGGCCAAGTCATTCCTCCGTCAAGACTTGCCTTGACGGTTATGTGGTTCCTTCCTGATTTCGTGTCAGGATTCGAGAAGAAAAGTATGTCGCGTCCCAGGACGTTGCTCCCCGCGTCCACGTGGAGAAGGCTGCCCATACATACAGGTTCCCTGAGAATTTCGGAGCCGGGGTGTTCTGTCCATGTCTTTCCGAGGTCGGACGTAGTGTAGACAACACGTCCTGTCTTGCGGTCGTTCCTCATATTGAGCATAAGCACCCCGGGACGTATTTCAGCCACCTGGGCTTCAGTGGTTCTCGGACAGGCTCCCGGATATGCCTTCCAGGTCTTTCCGTGGTCTTTGCTGAACATAATGCCGGAGTGGGGGATGCGGCTGGCATCCTGATACTGGATCGGAACCACAAGCGTGCCGTCTTTCATTGATATTCCGCGGCCAGGTCCCTGCAGGGTGAAGCACCAGTCTTTCTGCTTTACCTGTGACGTGATATTCCTCGGGGCAGACCAGGTCTTTCCGTTATCCTTGCTGCTGACGATCATCATCTGGGCAGTCTCCTCCGGAGAGAATCCCTGTCCGACCTGGCCCCAGGCGTGATTGTTGCCAAGTCCGTATGTCCATACGGCGACTACGAATATTTCTCCCGTTCCGCTGTCAACGACAACGCAAGGATCGCCTATGCCGTTCTGGGCCTGGGGAAGCCCTCCCCATTCTCCCATATCCATTATTATCTTCATTTTCTCCCACGAAACTCCCTTGTCCAGGCTGCGGCTCATACCGACGTCTATATTGTCCTGAAGGTCCATCCCGGATGTGTGTCTCACGTCATATACCGCTATGAGAGAGCCGTCGTTTGCAGTGGCCAGTCCCGGTATTCTGTAGACAAAGACCCCGTCGTCCATATATTGGCGCACACCAGTCGCAGGCCTGTGTTCAGTGCTGCCTTCATTGAGGATGACTGCAGGATTGCCGTTCAGACTGATTCCCGTAATCTCGAGAGTGAACGTGTCAGCCATATTCTTGATTCTTCGGGAATCGATGCTCCCGCTGACATAGAACCAGTTTTCCCCTTTTATCAGTTTCTTTCCTGAGGCAAGGGCGATGCCTGTGCCTTCCGATGACTTGCTGCGGATTCCTGAACTGGATTGTTCCATCACATAGGCCGGATGACAGAATATCTGCTGTCCAGCCCCTATATGTCTGAAAGCGTCGCGCAGAACATAGGAACTCGTTTCCGAATAGAGTACGGACATTGTCCCGGAATACATAAGACTTATCCTGTCCAATGAACTGGAAGCAGGCCCGGACACTCTGACATTTACATTGTCCAGAACAAGCAAGCTGTCTGAATCATTGTGTATGCAGAACTCCGCTATTACATTATGCTCTCTGTCTGTTATGACAGGAAGGATGGTATTGTGGACTGTGACTGTGTCCTGGACGTGTGCTGCCGATATTCTGGACAATGACAGGAACAGGATGGCTGCCAATGCCGCACATGCATTGATTTTCATGATAAATTGAAAGTTTTGAATCTTATTTGCTTACAACTATATTGGCGAATACGCCCTTGTGGTCCGAAGGCCATGTCCCGGCGGGCGTGATGAATATATCGTTTCCGGATTCTTCAACTGCCGAGCATCTGACGATGGAGGAGGATGGTCCGTAGATTTCGGCACTGGACGGTATGAGACAGTTTCCGAGAATGTAGATGAAATCGATCCTGTCGCGTTCATCTGCTTCGGGGGCCCATGTCAGACGTTCAGGTGCCAGCGCCGGATTGTTTGAAGGATAGGTGAAACCAGGATTTTCCAAAGGATCCGGCCATACGGCTCTGTATACATCCCTGAATCCTGCCTTCTCGAGAAGAGTCGAGCAATCCCACTGGATGACGGCTCCGTTATGATCGTAAAGATCAGCGGTGTTTTCTCCCCAGTCAAGATGCGACGGCTCATTGAAGTCCCCGGCTATCACTACAGCATATCCGTTGTCACAGTCCCTGGAAGAAGCTTCGATAACTGCTGCTATACCTGCAGGACGGCCAGATTTTCTGTTCATTGCCAGAACACTCTCAGAATCTGTCACTGGATGTCCGATCTTTTTCCATGTATTGCCGTCGTAGCCTCGCGGCAGGAAGCAGGCATAGTTGCGGTAGTCCAGATGAAGTGCGTATGCGGCTATCTTTGTTCCGCATATCTCTGTATAGAACCTTTCGGGACCTTCGTCCGAAGATTTTTCCAACGGATATTTTGACAATACGGCAGTGTCTGTAGAACTGTCTCCGGCAAAATATTCCGCTCCCTTTGCAGCCAGAGCGGCAATAAGCCGCGGTACGAATTGTATACCGTTGTAGTTTCTTATTTCTTCGAGAAACACGATGTCGGCATCAGACCTGATTATTTCATCCACAATGGCTCCGAAACCTCCTTCAATTACCGTCCCTTCCTGCAGGATATTCATCTGCAGCAACTTGATTCCTTCAGGTCGCCGCCCTCCGAAAAACGAATTTCTGTATCTGTGCAGAGCTTCCAGAAAATAATAGTCTGCATATATCAGAGGCGCGTCCACTTCACTTCTGTGCGGGACGCTCCCGGTGCAGTGCCGGAGCAGGAATCCGTTGTTCCCTCCAGGTGCGGCGAGATATTCTTCCGAGGCGAGAGATCTCAGCGTTCTGACTGCGAAATCCCTGTATTCCTGCCTTTTCCCGGCTGATGGCGCATATTCGCAAAGTTCAAGCAGAGCTGAAGCTGTGACTGCAGCTGCGGCAGCATCTCTGGGACCCGACGCGGCATCGAAATCCCAATATGGTATCAGATCTTCTGGAAGATTTTTGTGGTTTATCCAGAAATCAGCCGCCTTCATCGCTGTACGGAGAAAAAGTTCCCTGCCGGTCTCTCTGTATGTCATAGTGAATCCGTATATGGCCCATGCCTGTCCGCGTGACCAGGTAGACCAGTCTTTGTAACCCTGGCTTGTCTGCTTGTGTGCAGGTTTCCCCGTCTCCGGGTCGTAATCCACGACGTGCCACGTGCTGAAGTCTTTTCTGAAGTGTTCTTTCGCGGTCTTTTCGGCATGACTGTCGGCGATTGCTGCATATCTGCCGTCTCCGGTTATTCTAGAGGCGGTGTACAGAAGTTCAAGGTTCATCATATTGTCGATGATGACAGGATATTCCCAGGTGTTGCCATCCCATGATGTGCGTCTGTCCCAGGAACGTATGCAGCCGACGGCAGGGTCGAACCTTGAGATGAGGGAGTTTGCGGCATCTACGATGACCTGTCTGTATTTCTCAGAAGGGAACAGCCTTTCCGCATTTCCGAAACTGCAGCCTATGAGGAAACCGACATCGTGGTGTGAAGTAATGTCCTTCATTTCCTCCATAGCCGACATCCTGGCTTCAGCTTCCTCGCGCCATACAGGATTTCCCGTGTACTCATATATCAGCCACAGGCTGCCGGGGAAGAATCCTTCTGTCCATCCGTCCAGACTGCTGTATTTCAATTTTCCGTCAGGGGAGGCAGAGAGAGGATAGCAGTTGTCGTCCGGAAGAGATCTGACCAAGGCGGAATACTGTATCTGCGCCCTGCTGAATACGGAATCGGTAAGCCGGTCATAATCTGCGGCTATTATTGTGGTGTGCATTATTACGGTCAAAATCAAACAAAAAAGTCTGGCCATAGATGGTAAATGTTTTTTGTATCAAATTTATAAGTTCTGGTATGACAAGTCAATAAGAAGTCTTCCGTAAAGACATTTTCAGGTAAATTTTTAACCTTTAGGAAGCATCTGGAACCTATTTTCGTCCCTGCAATATAATTGTGCAACAAAATAAGTAGAACAATGAATAAGAACCACCCGTTAATTGTCAGCCTTGTCATTTCTGTGACGATTGTCTTTTCTTCGATTCCCGCTTTGGCATCGGATCCTGTCTCCCTCCTGACAGGTTCGCTCATTCCTGAACCACATTCCATTGTCCCGCTTGGCGGAGGGGAAGGTGTTTCACCGCAGGGAATAAAAGGCTTTGTCCTGACAGGAGATGCCAGGGTCCCTGCAGTGGCTGAGAAATACCTTTCGAAAGTATTCCGCAGGCCGGGCAAGGGCACGGTTCAGCTTGTTGTGGACGGCTCTGTGGAAGATGACGAGGCATATGTACTCAGAATCGGAGACGGGAAGGTGGAAATAAGGGCTTCCTCACAGAAAGGTCTGGATTACGGGACGACGACATTGCTGCAGATTCTCCAGAACGCTTCTGAACTTTCGATTCCGATCCCGGCGATGGAAATAAAGGACAGACCGGACAGCAAGTACAGGGCAGTGCACCTTGACCTCAAGAGTCACAGTGTGCCTTATCAGTATCTGTTTGATATAGTCGACTTTCTTGCAATGTACAAGATCAACGGCATCATCGTGGAATTTGAAGACAAGATAGAATACAGGGAGCACCCGGACATTGCGATACCTGGTGCGTTCACCATCGAACAGTGGAGGAATTGGACGGAATATGCCTCCCGCAGGAATATGGATGTTTCCCCTCTTGTCCAGGGACTCGGTCACGCAGACTTCATTCTTAAGCACGACAGATACAGTCATCTCCGCGAGATTCCCGGATCCGACTGGGCGTTCTGTCCGTTGAATGATGAATACTATGATTTGCAGTTCAGTCTTTATGATGATGCCATAGAAGCTACTCCGGGCGGTAAATATCTGCATGTTGGAGGAGACGAGGTCTCTGAAGTAGGACTCTGTCCAAGATGCAAGGCTTCCGGGAAAGACGCTCTGGGACTTTATCTGCATTGGCTTGGGAGAGTGAGCGAATATGTAAAGTCCAAGGGAAGGATTCCTGTATTATGGGATGACATGCTCTTCAAAGGCGTGGGCCTGTATGAGACGATTCTTGATATGGAAGATCCTGAAAAGCAGGATTCCATATGGAATGCACGGGTAGAGAATCTCAATGGCAGGTTGAAATCCTTTCCGGAAGATGTTATATATATGAGGTGGCGATATGAGGATGCCATGGGAAAAGGGACCAGGACAGCTCTGAAATGGTACAATGAACAAGGTCTGAAAGTTATGGGGGCGAACGCAGCCCAGACAGCATTTGCAATGCTGCCGCTCAACGATGGGCAGGCAGGGTATATCAAGTCGTTTCATTATGTATCCAGGGAAGCTGAATTGGAAGGGATCCTGTGCACAGCCTGGGATGATGCGTCGCCTCTGTTCGATACATTCAAGAAAGGATTCATCGCACATGCCCAATATGGATGGAACCATACAGAGGATATGAGTACATGCGAACTGTCCCGCAGGTACAGAATACGTGAATTCGGCAACGGCACAGCAGGCCTCCCTGACTTCAGACTTCCTCTCGAATCGTTGATGCCATTATGGCAGGAAGGTCTTGTAGATGAGGGCGTGCGTGGACCTATGTGGAAAACGAAGGGCAGGTACAGGATAATATCGATGCCGACCGATATTCCAGGTGAGTGGAGCGCGAAATATTCAGAGCGTCTGGATATGGCGAGGACGAACGTATGCCTGTCATCTCTCCTCGGGAACCTTCTGGAAGTCTACAGAAGCCGTGCTTCCCGGAACGATTATTCTCTGGAGGCGTTTTCCTGCATAAATGAACTTGCCGGATATACCGCCTCGCTTCTGCTTGCAATCGAGAAATATGATATTTCAAGAACGGACGAAAGCCGGAGTATGCTTGAAAAAGAAATGAAGAGGTTTGATGAGATTCGTGCCCGCATGGAGGAGGTCTACTCGAGAACAAGGTCGCTTCCCCAGCCGGACGGCTATATCCTTCCGATGAGGCATATGTCTAAACTCTCGCTGATGACTGCAGATACAGACTGGATGTATATTTATGAACTGGGACTGTTAGCAGATTTGAAAAAACTGCTAAATTTGTCTTAATATGTTGAATATAGGCAAATTTGATATGCAACGTCTTCTTTTTATTCCCATACTGTTTTTTGTCTGTTCCCTGTCATACGCGTACGAATTCAATTTTGTTCCGGTCTCGTCGAATGTCATTCCGACAAATGAAGTGAGGATACTTTCTCAGGATTCCGATGGATACATATGGATTCCCACATACAATGGACTTATAAGATATGACGGGATCGGCAGTGTGAATTTCGGAATAAATGAAGATGCCGGTACAGTGTTCAATTCATATCTGAATGTCGTCGCCGAGGACAAGAACAAGAATCTGTGGATAGCGGCTGAAGTCGGAGTCTTTATGCTCGACAAGAAAACAGGAGATATCGAGTTCATGGACAGTACCCGAATCGAGCCTGTGAATGCGTCATATGTGATCTGTGCGGACAATGGGGACATATGGGTGGCGGCCAGGAACGGTGTGTACAGGAAAAAACAGAATGAAGACAATTTCATAAGGAAAGACATTTCCGGAGTGCGCATCAGCGGAGCCACGTTCATAATGGAAGACAATGACGGCAATATCTGGGTGACGGCATGGGAGAACGGGCTTTTCAAATATGACCGGCATACCGACCGTTTCTATAAATATTTCGATCCCGTTCTGTATTATTCTAATATTGTCTATCAGGACAGATCCGGTACGATCTGGGTCGGCACCTGGGACAAGGGACTTTTGAGGCTCAAGACTCCTGATTCGAAAATCGGAATGGAATATGACAGGATCACGCATTCCGATAAAGACCGGAATTCCCTTCTTGACGACATAATCTATTTCATTTACCAGGATTCCGAAGACAGACTGTGGATATGCAGCAGAAGCGGATTGAGCCTCATGGCAGACGGGAGCGGCAGGTCGTTCATCAACTTCATCCCGGGGAAAGGGGAATCCAATCTCCCGTACAATGATGTAAGTTCCATTCTCCAGACAAAGGACGGCCAGCTCTGGCTGAGTATGTTCGGAGGGGGAGTGTGCAGGATAGTGGAGAGACGTCCTAACATGAGTATAGAAAAACTTGCCAATGTCCGCGAGACCTTCAAGACCAGTTCTATAAGAAGCATATATGATACAGGGGACGGCAAATGCTGGATGGGGCTTATCGGTTTCGGAGCGATCCGCTACGACAGGGCCGACGGTTCGTTCGAAGTGTACTCGGATCTTCCGGATTTTTCGGAACTCCCTTATACGTCAACGATCGATGCCATAATCAAGAGGAGCGTGACGTCAGAGATATGTTTCGGGACTTATAGCAGGGGACTGTGGCTGTATGACGTGGAGAATCATTCTGTCCGTGCCTTGAATTCACTGATCAATAAAAAGATACCGTCCGATGTAATCAACACTCTGTACGAGGACTCTTCAGGCAACATATGGGCGGGGACCAGGGCCGGGGCTTTCATCCTCACTCCGGACGATGATGTGATTTCTCCGTCGGATCTGCTGCCGGGGAAGGACCTTTCGGTCCTGGACACCGAAATCCTGGGAATCTGCGACGATTCTATGGGAAATATCTGGCTGGCCACCATGCATAGCGGCATAGTCAGGCTCAATATGTCTGAAAAGGACGTTTCCGTCTATTATCTTGGCAAGCGGAATGACATTAAAAGCATTTCCTGCCTTTTCGCAGACTCTAATCACAGGGTTTGGGCAGGATCCGTCTGGAACGGGCTTTCGTGGTATGACAGAGCCAGCGACCGGTTTAATACGGTCAGTTATATTTCAGCGATAGACAACAAGGGAATATACAATATAACAGAAGATCTCAACGGTAAATTGTGGGTGACCACCGTCAATTCTGTATATTCTTTCAATATGGATGACAACGGTGTGTTCTCGGACATAAACTGCGCCTATGTAGGCGACGACAGTTATAATTTCTTCCTGAATCGCAATGCGAATCTTGTACTTGATGACGGAACTCTCCTGTTCGGCGGTACGAACGGTATCCTGCGGTTCTCTCCGGAAATGGCGGATACGGTCGCCGTACCGTCTTCTCTCGTATTCACTGATTTGAAAGTCAACAATGTAGCCTTGAGAGACATGGCTCCCGAGAAGCGCAGACGGATTTCCGAATATGATGTCAACTATACCGACAGGATAAGACTTTCCACCGAGGACAAGAATATCACGATAGAATTCGCCCTTCTGAATTATGCCGATCCAAAAAACAATGTCTACAGCTATATGATGGAGGGGTATGATAATGACTGGATTATCGCGGATGCCCTTTCCAATTCCGTATCTTACACCAACCTTTCTCCCGGCAGGTATGTGTTCCGTCTGAAAGCTGCTGATGCAGACGGAATCTGGACTGAGCAGGAAAAAACTTTGTCCATCAGAGTGTATTACAGGTCGTGGTGGGTGTTTCTGATATACTGTCTGGTGATCCTGGTCATACTGTATTTTCTGCTCCGCTTCGTCAGGGAGAAAGTGAGAATGCGGCAGGAAGTGAGAATCAGTAAGATAGAAAAGATGAAGGCTGAGGAAATCAATCATGTGAAACTGAAGTTCTTCACCAATGTCACGCACGAACTGATGACCCCGCTCAGCATTATAATAGCATCGATAGAGAATCTGAGAAGAGGGGACGGAAAGGAGCAGGACAATGCCAGGATACTGTCGATAATGTCTGCGAATGCCACAAGGCTGATGCGTCTGATCCAGCAGGTTCTGGAATTCAGGAAAGCCGAAAGCGAGAATTTGAAAATAAGGGTTTCAAACGGTGACATAGCAGCTTTTGCCAGAAATTGTGTCGAGACCTTCAAGCCATTGACAGTCAGGAAACGTCAGCAGATAGAATTCAGGAGCGACCCTGAGTCTGTAAAGGCCTGGTTCGATACGGACAAGATAGACAAAATATTGTATAACCTGCTTTCCAACGCCTCCAAATATACACCTGAATGCGGAAACATAAGCGTGACGGTGGACTGTCCTGACGAGTGCCACGTGAGAATCGAGGTTACCAATTCCGGAGAGCTGATGAGCCAGAAGGTCATAGACGGACTGTTCAAACGCTTTTATGAAGGGGATTACCGAAGGTACAATACCATAGGCACAGGTATAGGCCTTTCTCTGGTAAAAAGCCTCGTGACACTTCACAAAGGTACCATAACTGTCACCAGTAAACCCGAATACGGCAACAGGTTTTCAGTAGTCATACCTGTTTGCAAGAGCATGTACAGCGACGATGAAATTGAAAAGGACGTGCCGGATGATACCAAGGCGGTCCCTCTTCCACTTTATGTTGAAGATGAATTCCCGGAGTCACAGATAGGTGACCAGGCCCTAAACGGCGATTATACTTTGCTGATTGTGGATGACAATGAAGAGCTTCTGATGTTGCTGAGCAACCTTATGTCAAATTATTTTGAAGTCAAGGTGGCTTCGGACGGAGAGACTGCGATGCAGATTCTTGAAAACGGCAATATCGACCTTGTGATTTCTGATATCATGATGCCGGGGATGAACGGTATAGAACTATGTAGAAGAATCAAGGAGAAATTTGAAACATGCCACATCCCTGTCATCCTGCTTACGGCGAAGAATACGGAGGAAAGCCAGATAGAAGGATTTACGCAGGGAGCTGACGGATATGTCACGAAACCGTGCAACTTTTCCCTCCTGTATGCTCAGGTAGTGAACTGTCTTAAACATATAGAAAGAAAAGGGGTGGACTTCAGGAAGCAGCTGGTGTTCGATGTATCCAAACTGGAGTATACGACTTTGGATGAGGAATTCCTGAAAAAGGCTATAGACTGCTGCAATGCCAATTTCAGCAATTTTGATTTCGGCTTGAATGAGTTTGTAAAGGAAGTGGGGACATCACGCACAGTGCTCACAGAAAAACTCAAGTCTCTTACAGGCCTTACACCAAATAATTTCATATTGAATGTCAGGCTGACTGCAGCTTGCAAGATCCTCAGTGAGCATAAGAAAATAAGAATTTCTGACCTTGCATATTCTGTAGGCTTCAACGATCCGAAATATTTCAGTACGTGTTTCAAGAAAAAATATGGAATGACGCCGAAAAAATATTATGAGACCCAGAAAAATACGGAATCAGATTGATTCCGTATTTTTTTCGACTTTTTATTGGTTGCTTGTCGGTAGATTTGTATTGATCTGTTATTACAGCAATAAAACGACTGCAAAATATATGAACAAGACAATTGCGACTTATGCTCTTTCAGGCTTATTGGCCCTTTCTTCATGTACGGGAAAGCAGATGGTGACGGACTTGATCCCGCTTCCTGACGAAATAAGGCCAGGAAAAGGATTTTATGAAGTGGACAGTTCCGATTTTTTCAATTTCCCTGAGAAATATGTTGATGCGGAAATGGATTCAAGTCTTGCATGGGCTGGAGAAGAGGGTTACGAGATAAAAGTCGGCAGACGTTCCGTAAAGGTCCGCGCGGCCACCGACGCAGGACTTTTCTATGGTATGCAGACATTGAGACAGCTGGTGACCGGCGACGGAATCCCCTGCTGCAGCATCAAGGACACTCCTCGTTTCGTGTATCGCGGGATTCACATTGATGTCGCAAGGCATTTCTTTCCGAAAGAGGAAATAATGAAGATTATGAAGGAAATGGCTCTCTACAAACTCAACAAACTGCATTTGCATCTTACAGACAACGGAGGGTGGAGAATTCAGATTGACAAATATCCTGAACTTACGGAATACGGTTCCTTCCGCACGCAGTCGGAATGGGTAGAATGGTGGGACAAGATGGACCGCAGATATCTTCCGGAAGGTTCCGAGGGAGCGTACGGAGGATATTTTAGCAAGGATGACATCCGGGCCATTGTAGCCTGTGCAGACAGTCTTCATATAGAAGTGATACCTGAAATAGAGTTCCCGGCACATTCGGATGCCGTCTTTGCCGCATTCCCTGAACTTTGCTGCGAGGGCAGGACATATACAAGCGGTGAATTCTGTGCGGGCAACATGGATGTATATACATTCTTCGAGAATGTGCTGAAGGAGGTGATGGATCTGTTCCCGTCGAAATACATCAACATAGGAGGAGACGAGGCGAGGAAAATTTCATGGAAAACCTGCCCGAAATGTCAGGCTCTTATGAAACAGGAGAATATGGCATCTGTCGAAGAGCTCCAGCATTATATGGTCAGACGGATTGAAGATTTCATTGAGGCGAACGGACGGAAAATGGTCGGATGGGATGAAATCCTTGACGGTAAGATAAGCGATGACGCCCTTGTCCTGTCCTACAGGGGCCAGCATACTCTCATAAATGCTGCCAGACAATCCAGAAATGTCGTTTTCACCCCGGGGGCAGCCCTTTATTTTGACTGGTATCAGGCAAACCCAGACACTCAGCCGAGGGCAATGGTGGGCTTCTCTCCTATTAAGAAGACATACAGTATGTTTCCTGTCCCATGCGACAGCATTCAGGGCAGACACAATACGGAAATGATAGATGGTGCACCTCTTGACGGAAAGGCGGACTGGCTGAAAACGGATGCCGAGAAATCGATGGTCATCGGAGTCCAGGGTTGTGCCTGGAGCGAGTTCATGGATGACAGCGGGCATCTCGAGTATATGCTGTTCCCACGGATGCTGGCTGTAGCCGAAATGGGATGGACTGATCAGGAAAAACGTCAATGGCCTGATTTCAAAAGAAGGGTCAACATCCATATTCCTGAATTGAAGGCAAGAGGCATCAATACGTTCACTCTTTCAGATGAAGTTTACATTACTGCATCATTCTCTGACAAGCCGGGGGAAATCCTTGTTTCCCTCGATTGCGAGAAGTTCCCTGTCAGGATACATTATACCCTTGACGGTACAGATCCTGACGCCGGATCTCCGGAATATACATCTCCTTTCCCGGTTTCTTCCCCAGTCACAGTGAAGGCTGCTGTCTGCATAGACGGCGGTACTGTGGGCCCGGTCGCAGAAAAATCAGTCGATCCTGCCTGCGAGACAGTGGAAAGATATGTTTACGTTGAACCTGAACATTGGAAAAATTTCTGAGTAAATGAAATGGATATTGACGGCAGCGGTCATGCTGCTGAATTTCTGGTCTCTGTCTGCAGCCGGGCAGTCATCTGGAGAGCTTCCTTCGGTCTCTGGACAGTACAGGGTGTCTGTTTCAGACGGACGTGGATGGAGAGAGATCGTTGCCTATGATGTGCTCTGTTCCGATTCTCCGTCATACCACGGAGATATCTGGAACGACTGGGACAACAGCAAAGCTTTAAGGGATACAATGTCTTTTGCACTGGCCGAGCACGACTTCAGCAAACCTTTGAAAGTGAGGGTGACCGCATCCGAAAATTTCAGTACGGCTCAGGTCCGTCCCACTGTCTATGGCATCAAGTGCAGAAGAGTCGGGAAGAACACCATAGAATTTGTAATCCCGTCTTACGAGAAAAGAAAAGTATCGGTGGAATTCGATTCCGACAGATATTCCAATCTTTTCTTTATAGCGGACAGACCTGATGAGGACAAACCGACGGTGGACGATCCTTCTGTACTGTATTTCGGCCCCGGTGTCCATGAAAGGGACAGAATAGTCCTCGAAGACAACCAGACTCTGTACATTGATTACGGAGCTGTCCTTTTCTCGAAAGTAGAGGTGAACGGCAGCAACTGCAGGATAGCGGGACACGGAATTCTTTCTGGAAGCAGGCAGAAGCACTGGGGGACAATATGGGCGTCAGGCGAGATTCTGGTCGAATGTAATAAAAAGCGTTCACCGGCCAGGACCGGGACTGTACTGGAAGATATCACGATCATAGATTCCCCGAGCTGGACTGTTTCAGTATACAATACGTCCGATGTCAGAATTGACAACATAAACATCATCAACTGGATTCTCAACGGTGACGGAGTAGACCTGGTGTGCGTGCAGGATGCAATTGTAAAAGACTGCTTCATAAGATGCTACGATGACTGTATAACCCTGAAGGTAAGGCATAACGCCCGTCCGATGACAGATCTTTCCGGTGTGACAGTCTCAGGATGCCTCATATGGGCTGATTTCGCCAGAGGAATAGTCATAGGACCTGAATCAGGAAATCTGAGCGTTTCCGGGGGCAGGATACATGACTGCATTATAGAAGACTGTATATTTCTCGAGCATGCATCGATCCCGGATAGAGATGACATCCGGGGAGCCTTCGCAATACATCACATCTATTCTCCTGAAAACAATATGCGCTGCGCTCCGGATATGAGCGGAATTACGGCAAGACACCTTGTCTTCGACAATATAAGTGCAACAGGCAGGGCCATAGTGATAGCTCAGGACGAAAAAGCTCCGGAAAGCAATACTATGGAGGATATCTTGATAGAAGACATAGAAATCCTTGACAGCGGAGCCGAGGGTATATCGGTGCTGGAAATCAATACTTACCGTAATAAGATGCACAATATAGTCCTTGACGGAGTGCTGCGTAACGGACAGCCTCTCCTGAAGGCAGGCCGGCTTTCAGGAGAAAATGTAGATTTCATAAGTTCTGAGAAGGATGTCCATATAAGAGGAAACATAGACTTGACAGTTCGCAACGGTTCCTCCGAAGTAGATAAATAAAATAATGACAGCGACAATATGAGACTTATTTCATTTCCTTTGGCAGTATGCTGCATGGTTGTCTTCGGGTGCGGCAGGAATTCCGTACCCCCAGCCATACCGACAGACAGTGTCATTGAGAAAAAAATCGATTCCCTTATCAGGAAGATGACCCTTGAAGAGAAAATCGGTCAGATGACCGAGATTACCGTCGGTGTGGTGACTGACAAGAGCGGAATCTCCTTGAGCGAGGAGATGCTTGATACAGTGATAGGGAAATACAAGGTGGGTTCAATTCTGAACATACCTTTCGGGGTCGGACAGCCGAAAGAAGTTTTCGCCGGCGTGGTACGGCGTATACAGGAGAAATCTCTTGATGTTATAGGAATACCCTGCATATACGGACTTGATCAGATCCACGGCGCCAGTTACACACAGGGGGCGACATTCTTTCCTCAGGGCATAAATATGGCTGCAACTTTCAACCGTGGCCTTGCAAAGCGCGGCGGAGAGATTACGGCCTACGAGACGCGCGCCTGTCTCATTCCATGGACATACGCACCTGTGATGGATCTCGGCAGGGATCCAAGGTGGCCGAGAATGTGGGAAAGTTACGGTGAAGATCCATATCTCAATGCAGAAATGGCCGTCTCTGTCGTGCAGGGACTTCAGGGCGAAGATCCAAACCATATCGGTCCTTACAATATCGCTTCATGTATCAAACATTATATGGGGTATGGAGTGCCTGTTTCCGGGAAAGACCGCACTCCTGCTGTCATCGCCCCAAATGATCTCAGAGAGAAATACTTCGCGCCGTTCAAGGAATGCATCGACGCCGGCGCCCTGACTCTTATGGTAAATTCCGCATCCATAAATGGAATACCTTGCCACTGTAACAGGGAGCTCCTTACAGGCTGGTTGAAAGAGGACCTCAATTGGGACGGGATGATAGTGACAGACTGGAATGACATAAACAATCTGTATATCAGAGACAAGGTGGCAGTCAGCAAGAAAGACGCCGTGCGCCTGGCGATAAATGCAGGAATAGATATGGCAATGGTGCCTTCCGAACTTCAGTTCTGCATCGATCTGAAAGAACTTGTCCAGGAAGGGGCTGTCCCGATGTCAAGGATAGATGATGCCGTCAGAAGAGTCCTGAGAGTGAAATTTAGACTGGGACTGTTTGACAACCCTTTCTGGGATCTGTCGGCATATGAAAAATTCGGAAGCGACGAGTTCGCAGATGTGGCTCGTGAAGCTGCATGTGAGTCTATGGTGCTCCTTAAGAACGACAAAGATATCCTGCCTCTTGGGGAAAACGTAAAGATTCTTCTTACAGGACCTAACGCGGATGCAATGAGATGTCTTAACGGCGGCTGGTCATACAGCTGGCAGGGGGACAGGGCCGACGAGTTCGCAACCGGATACAATACCATCCGGGAGGCTCTGTGCAACAGATTCGGAAGAAACAATGTCATTTATGAGCCTGGAGTGACATATGCACCTGCATATAACGACAACTGGCAGGAAGAGAACCCGCCGGAAATTTACAAGGCGGTAGGGGCCGCGTCTGAAGCTGACGTTATTGTTGCATGCATAGGTGAAAATTCATATTGCGAGACGCCTGGCAACATGAACGATCTGAATCTTTCAGAAAACCAGAAGAATCTTGTCCGTGAACTTTCCAGGACGGGGAAACCTGTCATCCTCATACTGAACCAGGGCCGTCCGCGCATTATCAGCGACATAGAAGGCCTTGCAGATGCTGTTGTAAATATAATGCTGCCAGGCAACTATGGCGGCGACGCTCTTGCCGGGCTCCTGTCGGGAGACAGTAATTTCAGCGGGAAACAGCCTTTTACATATCCACGCTATGTCCATTCGTTCTCTACGTATGACTACAAACCATCCGAAAATGTAGGGACAATGGCTGGAGAATACAATTACGATGCGAATGTCTATGTGCAATGGAACTTCGGATACGGTCTGAGCTATACGGATTTCGAATATTCAGAATTGAAAGTGGACAAGACGGAGTTCACAGCCGGAGACACTCTCAATTTCGAAGTGACTGTCAGTAATGTCGGGAAGCGGTACGGGAAAGAGAGTGTACTCCTCTATTCTTCGGATCTGTATGCCAGCATCACTCCGGACGTGATGAGACTTCGTGGTTTTGAAAAGATCGCTCTCGAACCTGGAACGTCCGGGACAGTCAGGTTTTCTGTTCCTGCCGCGTCTTTAGCCTTCGTAGGGGCGGACGGAAAATGGAGACTGGAGAAAGGCGGCTTCCGTATTTCAGTCGGATCCCTGAGCCTTGAAGTGGAGTGTATCGAAGATCATATATGGAAAGAACCAAATATTAATTGAGATGATTATGAAAAGATTCATTGCAGCCGTTTTCACTGCCTCCATCCTGCTTTCTGGATGTGCCGGACAGGCGGACGCTGATTTTGACAATGTGATCCCGCGTCCGGCCGAAATCACTTCCGGGGATGCAGGCTCTTTTAAAATAAAACGCAGCACAAAGATTCTATGTCCTCCCGGAGACTCCGCCATGTTGCGCAATGCGCATTTCCTGGCGCAATACATAAATGAAAGCACAGGTCTGGACCTTGATATAAAAATCGGCAAGAAGTGTGGCAAGGCGATTGTTCTGGCTGTGGATACTCTCATTGCTGGAGAAGAGGCATATGTATTGAAGGTGGATAAGAATAGGATTCTGATAGAGGGTGGTTCGCCGAAAGGTGTATTCTATGGAATCCAGACGTTGAGGAAAGCCGTCCCTGCAGAGACAGAAAACTGTGCATCCGTCAACGTGCCTTCGGTAAAGATCGTGGATGCTCCGCGGTTCGGGTACAGAGGTATGATGCTGGATGTGGGAAGATATTGGTTCCCTGTTGATTTCGTCAAGAAATTCATTGACGCGCTTGCTCTTCACAATATGAATGTATTTCACTGGCATCTCACTGAAGACCAGGGATGGCGGATACAGATAGACAAATATCCAAAACTTACGACAGTAGGCTCTGTAAGGAGAGAGACTATGATTGGAAAGGGTTGGGATGCATTTGACGGAACTCCCTGCGGCGGTTTCTATACTAAAGACGAGATCAGGGAAGTGGTGAAATATGCTGCGGACCGCAATATAACTGTAATACCGGAAATAGATCTGCCGGGACATATGATGGCTGCCCTTGCCAGTTATCCCGAACTTGGATGTACCGGGGGGCCGTATGAAGTAGCTACATCGTGGGGAATCAAACCGGATGTGCTCTGTGTAGGCAATGAAAAGACATTCGAGTTCCTTGAAGACGTGTTTGATGAAGTTATGGAACTTTTCCCGTCTGAATATATACATGTAGGTGGAGACGAGGTCCCGAGAGACAGATGGAGAGAATGTCCCAAGTGTCAGGCAAGAATCAGGAACGAGGGACTCTCGTCGGATTCGAAGTATTCTGCGGAAGACAGGTTGCAAAGCTACTGTATGGCGCGGATCGAGAAATATCTGAATTCCAAAGGCAGGAGAATCATAGGCTGGGAGGAGATTCTCAAAGGTGATGTCGCACCCAACGCGACTGTAATGTCTTGGCGAGGTGTTGCAAGCGCTTTGGAGGCGGCACGTCTGGGACATGATGTGATCATGTCTCCCTGCCAGTATATGTATTTTGATTATTATCAGACAGATGATATTGAAAATGAGCCTCTTGCGATAGGCGGTTGTGTTACGCTCGACACCGTTTACAACTTTGAACCGGAACTTCCTGAAATGACTCCGGAACAGTATGGACATGTAATCGGGGTGCAGGCAAATCTCTGGACAGAGTATATCTCTACACCTGAGTATGCCGAATATATGATGCTCCCAAGGATGGCGGCACTCTCGGAAGTGCAGTGGACACAGCCTGACAACAAGGACTGGAATTCATTTGTGGCCAGACTTGAGTCGCTTGTGAAATTCTACGAAAGAGACGGTTATAACTATCGTGCCATCAGTCGGTAATAGCCGGTCGCAGAAATGAAGATACCTGCATATACAGGCTCTTTCATATATTGTTTCCGGTCTGTACGCTTCATTCCATATTGTCTGTCCCTGGACGCAGAAAATAAAGCTGTGCGCACAGCGCGACGGCAACGGCGGCTGCCAGTATTGCGAAGCCGGCTCCAAGATTGCCGTTGTCACTCCAGCTTCCAAGCATATGCGTTACGGCGGCACCGGAGAATACGCCCGCCATATTCATTACGCCGTAGGCTGTGGCTCTCTGTCTTGAAGATACGAACTGACATAAGATAGGCATATTGTTCGTGTCGAAAATGCCATAGCCTATACCAAAAAGGAGACCGGCGCAGACGACAGACACTACATTGTGCCCGAATCCTAGCAACAGCAGGGACGGTATAGTCAATCCAAGCCCTATGGCCCCGGTATAGACACGACCGCGCAGATTTTTCTGAACCCACCTGTCGGACAGTGTCCCGCCTGCAATTACTCCGATAAACGAAGATACGGCAATCGTAATCGTAGCAATCGGACCTGCCTGCGACATCGGTAGATTCAGATTTTCGGAAAGCAGTGTAGGCAGCCAGTTCTTCGTGGCCCATCCCGGAAGACTCGGCGCTGCGAAATAAATGAGAATCACCCAGAAGGCGGCATTTGTCAGCAATGCTTTGAGACTTGAAGAGACACTCGCTTCAGGCTGTCTGGTGCCGGAGCTGTCCTCTGCCCTTCCAGTTTTCCTGTCTTTCAGGAACAGTGCAAGAATAAACGCATATGCAATTCCTGTGATTCCGAACCAGTGGAAGGTGGCATGCCACGAAAACATTGCAGCCACCGTCGCTCCGAACCCTCCTATGGCCTGTCCTGCGTACAGTCCTGTCATGTGGATCCCCACTGCGAGGGATCTTGATTTCCCGGTATGGTAATCCGCTATCAGTGAGAGGCCTGCCGGGATGTACAGGGCTTCGCTTATCCCCATCACCGCCCGCAGAGCGAACAATTGTCCGTATGTGTCGGCTACTCCCATAAGATATGTGACAGACGACCATACGAACAGGCTTGCCACTATGAGCCACTTGCGGTTCATCCTGTCTGCTATTATCCCCGATACAGGACTCATCAGTCCGTAAATCCATAGAAATACAGCCATGAGATGTCCGAAATTGGTGGCTGACTGAAGTTCGCTGATATCAATCTGCATTGCATCTTTCATAGTGCTCAGCATCTGCCTGTCCATGTAATTAAGCAATGCTACACCCCAGAGCATGGCGACTACTGCCCACGGATATATTTTTGCGTCTCTCATCTCATTTTCGTTGATTCAAAATCTGTTGCAGCGGTTGAAGAAGTCTATGGCCTCGAGTTCTGACTTCATTCTGGCTTCTTCTTCGTCAGTCATATTCTGGAATGGTGTGCGGTTTTTCCCCAGATCAAGTCCGATGAGTTTCATTATCCTCTTTCCGGCCACGATATTGCCGCGGTAATGACAGATAATGTTGATGACGTCCTGGGAGTAATTCTGCAGTTCTCTGGCTCTGTCGATGTCTCCGGCTTTCCATGCGTCGATTATGCCTGTCAGATTGATTCCATTGTAGTTGGTCGTCCCTCCTATACCGCCTTCCGCTCCGCCCATTGCAAGTGCCGGAAGCAGTGTTTCATCCTGACCGTGCAGCATATCGAATTTTCCGTTCTTGTACAGACGGCATTGATTGTATTCGTAAATGCTTTCGTAGGTATATTTGATGCCGGCAAAATTCGGGATGCGGCCGTCCACTGCTTTCAGGAAATCAACCATGGGGAGATACGCACCGTTGAAAGCCGGGATATGATAATAGTAGAATGGAAGATCAGGGGCGCCAGCCGCTATCTCTTCGCAATATTTCACGAGTTCTTCGATGCGGCCTATCCTTGGGAATGGGGGAGCCATAGCCCCTATGCCCCACGCGCCTATCTTTTCAGAATGTCCGGCAAGCATCCTGCTTGACTTCACGCAGCAGCTTCCCACGTGTACGATCACTTTGAATCCTTCCGGTGCGGCATCCATCCAGCATTCCGCCAGTTTCATCCTTTCTTCTTCCGTCAGCATATATCCTTCTCCGGAAGATCCGTTTATAAACACACCTTTAAGACCGTTCCCGGCCAGCATGGCGGCATATGCCGGAATCGGTTCACAGTTCACTTCGCCGTTTCCGAAAAACGGTGTGAAAGGGGCATCGATCAGACCTTTTATCTTTTCCATTGTAGCTGTATTTTAAAAATTATCTGCATCCCAGACACGGTATGCCGTGACCCGTGACGAGTGCAGTCCCGGATCGGTTATCCTTCTTTTCTGTTCCGCACTTTCCTGTCAAGACCGGACAGTCAGGAATTTTCACACAGTAATGTATTGGCTGCATGGCAGAGATTGCCTCCTGCACTGTCCGATTATGACAATCCTTTCAGAAACTACCAGCCGTCGTTCTGTATAAGGTGTCTGTTCTTGACCAGTTCTGCATCAGAATATGGGAAGTAACTGTATTTGTCCTGCCATGGGTGTTCCTGAATGACTGATTTTTCCATAGAAATACTGCCGTCATCGGGATTTTGTGTAAGTGAAAGGCCGTATATGTCTTCGGTCTGCTTTCCTATGCACCACCGGCGAACATCCCAGAAGCGCTGGTTTTCGAATGCGAGCTCGACCATCCTTTCCTTCCGCAGCCTCTCCCTGAAGTTTCCGGTGTCAGTCACCAGACCTACACCGGCCCTTTGCCTTACTCGGTTCATTGCTTCCAGCGGTGACATTGTGAAGTCAACCCCGTTCAGAGTTCCTGTAAATTCAGGATCCGATGTAGCTTCATACAGCGCCTCGGCATAGTTCAGGAAGATTTCCGCATAGCGGAAGATCGGATACACGTGTGTAAAACTTTTAGAGTTGCCCGTTACAAACGATGTCTCCTCTATACAGAACTTCTTCTGATAATAGGAAGTCCTGGTCCCGCCGTCTTTCGGAAGGGCGTTCTGTCCTCCGTAGAACATTTCCAGAGGCTCGCCCTTGAAAAGTGCACCGTTGACATAAAGAGTCTTGCCGAATCTCGGATCCCTCTTTGAAGGATCGAGAGCGACAGCCCTGTGGTCCGGATTGTTCCAGTCAAAAGGAGTCCCGTCCAGAAGATCAAAGGCTTCTGCAAGATTCTGGGATGGACAGCATCCCGAGTTCCCGCCTTCTACCCCGATAGGAAAATTTGCACTTTCGAAACTGTTGCTTGCGTTGGTTATTACGCCGAAAATGTAGCCCTTGGCATCGAAGTTGTTTACAACTTCCTCATCTACAAGCTGGTAAAGATTCAGGTCAATCAGTTCCTTTGCTGCAGCGGCTGCTTTTTCCCATTTCTCTTTATCGTTGTCAGGATTGTTGAGCTTGCTGGCGGCATACAGCAATACCTTTGATTTCAGGGCCATTGCCGCTCCCTTGGTAACTCTGTTCGTACGTCCAGTAGGGAAGTTCGCATATGTATCCGGCAGCAGGTCCTTGACGGCATCGCATTCATCCGCTATCCATGACGCGGCTGTCTGGAAGTCTACCGGAGAGATTGAGTTCGCCTCCTCCGGGGTGAGCATCCTGTCGAGAATCACAATGTTGTTGTACCTCCTCAGCAGTTCAAAATGGAAAAAAGCCCTGAGGAATTTCGCTTCATGAGGAAAATTCTTCAGCTGTATCATTCTGTCTGCATAGTCAAGGACATATTTAGAATCAGGGAAGTCGTCCGGGACATTCTCTAGAAAATAGTTGGCGGCGGTGATTGCATTGCAGTAATAACTGAAATTGTCAGCCACAAGACTCACAGGAGACCAGGTTCCGTCATAGAAAGCCTTGATGCCGTTGCTGTCCCACGCGTATGACCCTTCATCGGTGGCGCAGCTGAATGTACTGTACTGCCACGGGAGATCCTTGTTCAGATACCCGTATACATTTGAAAGGACCTTCTCTGTATTCTCGAAAGTGCTGAACTGGTATTCTGAGCTCTGATATACGTATTCCTTCTGGTCGAGGAAATCGCAGGAGACCGCCAGCGCCGAAGCAAGAACAATTGCTATTTTATTTAATGATTTTATCATAACGGTATCTTTAGTTAGAAGGTGAATTTGACTCCTGCCTGCAATGCTCTTGTGGTAGGATACCCTGAAGTGATAGATTCAGGATCGAAAATCTTTATCGAATCGAAAGAGAAAAGATTGTATCCGCGAACGAATATCCTCACTTCATCCAGTACACCTTTTTCTTTCTTGTTCTTCAATGAATAATAAAGATATAAATACTTCAATTTGAAGAAGTCTCCTGATTCGAGCCAGATTGTGCTGCCGCCCTGGAAATTGTTTCCGTTGGTGAGCGTAGTCAGTCGCGGATATCGTCCGCCTGGATTGCTCTCCGACCAGTGGTCAGCCAGATAGAACTCGGATATGTTCCTGTTGTTGCCATACAGAGGCCAGTAGACACTTGATATTGTCAGCTGCACTGTCCTGCCTTCGATTCCGGTAAACATGGCCTCCATACCGAAGTTTCTGTAGCGGAATCCGAAATTGATGCCGTATGTCAGGTATGGATCGTAATTGTATTCCGGCATATAAGACTTGTCGTATGGATCGATCTTGCCGTCTCCGTTCTTGTCCACATACTTCACGTCACCGGGACGGAGTGTGCTTATGAGAGTGGAAACGGGATTGCCTGGAAGCAGGTTTCCCTCGGAATCAAAATCAGATTTCTGGTAGAGGCCATTGTCCTCGTACAGGACTAGGGTCCCTATGGAGTTCCCGGTTCTGTACATGTAGTCGTACGGGTGGAATTCCTCTCCCATCTCGAGTATCTTGTTCATAGTATATGAGGCTGTCCCGCCGACATGATAGTAGAAATCGCCTATATTGCGGCTCCAGTCGATGGCCAGTTCCGCTCCGTAGTTCACCGTTTCTCCCGTAAAGATCGAAGGAGCTGTGAGTCCGAGCAGGCTGGAGTATACACCGCTGGATGACACCTTGATATTCTTCCTGTTATTGTAGAATCCTTCTATCTGAATGTCCAGATTCTTGAAGAGAGTCATTTCCAGAGCGACATCGGCCTTGTAGTCAGTCTCGGGCTCGATATATGTTGAAGCGTAGGAATTGAGCGCAAGTCCGCCCTGCGAAGAACCGACCATTGTGACGAACTGGTATCCAGAGCCGGCGCTTGCCTTGTCCAGACCGTATCCTATTCGGCCGTCGTAACCTGATATTCCGTACGAAGCTCTCAGCTTGAGGTAGTCGACAGCATCTGCGCCTTTCATCCAGTCTTCTGAAGAAATGATCCAGGCGGCGGAAAGTGCAGGATACAGCCTGTACTTGTCTCCTTCCATCAGATATGCGCTTCCGGCATAGTCGGCGACCAGATCGATGATATATTTCTTACGATAGTCATATCCGACCCTCAGGATGTAGTCCATATATGGGAATATGTTATTCTGCCCTCTGGTCTTTTTTCTTGTCAGTGACCATATTGCATCAGCTCTGACGCCGTGGTCTCCGAAAGATCTGTCATATGTGAGCTTTGCGGATGCTGAAAACCTTGTGTATACATAGCTCCCTGACTGGAGGGACGAACCGAAACTCAGACCGGTCTCATTGCCGTACTTGTCCAGTGTGGTGCCGGTTACATTGCCGGCGGCGTCATACTGGTAATTCAGATTGTAATATGCATAAGACCTGGTGTGGGAGTCTTTGATATTGGCGCTGTTGTCATAATTCGCCTTGATCTGTAGCGACAGGCCTTCCGTTATGGCGGACATATCCTGATCAATGCTGATGTCTGCATACAGAGACCGCTGAAGATAAACATTGTATCCTGATGCTGTAAGCGTGGCCAGAGGATTGGCGAACATGGTGCTCCTGATCCAGGTGCCGTCCTCGGCTTTGGCAGGGAATGCAGCGGCCGGTGTATCGTAAATACCTGACAGATAATAGCCGCTGGCAGGTTCCTGATACTGGTTAAGGTCTCCCATCATATTAAGTCTCAGCTTAGTCGTCTTTGTTACATCGGCCTCAAGGTTTGTCCTGAGTCGTAGATTTGACATCTGCAGCTGTGTCGAATAGCCTTCGTTGGATTCTGTGTTGTTGAGCAGGCCTCTGTAACTGTTGAAATTTCCGTAGACATAGTACCGCATCCTCTTCTCAGCTCCATCGAGCGAAATATTGAAGTCGTGGGTGAATGCAGTGCTCCTGAGCATTTCTTTCTGCCAGTCCACATCAGGTATATATTTGCTGGTGCCGTTGCGCAGTGCGTTTATGTCATTCATCGAGTAGCGGGGAGCCAGTCCGTCGTTTGCCAGAGCCTCGTTTACAGCGGCGGCGTAATCGGCGGCCGACGCCATCCTCGGCATATCGTAAGGTGTAGCTACGGCGAAATTGTAATCAGTCTTGATTCTCATGGCGCCGTCCGAACCACGTTTAGTTGTTATAAGTACAATACCGTCTGCGCCCCTTACACCGTATATCGCGAGGGCCGCTGCATCCTTGAGCACAGTAACGCTCTCGACTTCCTCTGAATTGACGAGTGACGGATCACGCTCAATCCCGTCAATGAAATACTTGACGCCGTTCCCGTTGTATGATCCTTTCCCGCGGACATACACATTCGGAGTCGGGAACCATGGAACGTTATATGCCGGGCTTACATACAGACCGGGTATAAGACCGTTTACCGAATTCAACACGCTTCTGTCCCTTGCCACTTCGATGTCCGAAGATCCAGCGCCGTCGATAGACATGCTTGAATATTTTTTGGAAACCTTTCTGTCGTATCCTATATCCAGAAGAAGGTCATTTCTGGAAAACTGGATGTCCATGTTTTCAGAATCGACTGTCGTCTCCGAATAATATCTGTTGAAAAGAGTCACTGTCAGATTGTCGCCGATCATTGCATAGACTGTGGCTTCCCCTTTCTTGTCCGTAAGGACCGGCGCCGGATTTCCCTTTACGGATATAACCGCCCCGGCGACAGGCATTCCTTCTTCATCGGTCACTTTGACCTTCACTCCGTTTTCCTGTGCTGAAAGGATAGTGCAGGCAAGCAGTAGAAGTATTGCTGTAATATGTTTTTTCATCACGTTCTATATCATTTTAGTTATTATTACCAGCCAGGATTCTGCACAAGGCCGTAACCCTTGTTCACTTCATCCGACGGGAATGCACTCATATACCATTTGCGGTTGAAATTAGTGCTCCAGGCACGCGGGATGTCGTCGACTCTCGGTTGGCTGTACGAGAGTCTGAGATCCCCGGTTTCGTAGTCACCGCTTTCGATTTCTATGGTTACAGCGTACAATGGTGTCTTGAATATGTCGTCCCTTTTCCATCTTACAATGTCGAACCACCTCACTTCCTCGAAGCAGAACTCCCTGGCTCTTTCATCGAGAATCTCCTCTCTCAGCAATGGATTGCCCTGCAGCTGACACTCCGGATATGCAGGGAGATCTTCGACTGAATGCAGTTGCGCGAGCATATCCATCGTCATCTTCGGAAGGCCCACTCTCGTTCTCGTCTTGTCAAGATATTCGAGGGCTTCTGTGCTCCTGCCGACTTCATTCAGCGCTTCCGCATATATAAGATATATTTCAGGGAGACGGATATAGGCTGAATTTGTGGCCTTCGAGAAAAATTCATCATTGTAGTCCCACAGGAATTTTCTGATTATAAATCCAGTCGCCGCTTTCGGGTTGCTTGCAGAGCCGTGTTCCTGGCCGTCGGTCCAGGTCTCGGCGACTCTGTTTCTGTACCTGTCGCCTGCGATAAGTACGGTTTCATACAGTCTTGGATCTTTCCCTGTAAAAGGATTGTTGTCCAGAGTCCCTATATTGCCGTTCTGTTCAATCCACCTGGCATAATCCGACCGCGTCCCGTCAATATTCTGGAACTTGTCCACGTAGTTCAATGTAACACAGCCTCCTCCATATCCACGTCCTGCGCCGTTCTCATCTGTAAGGCCGAAATAGTTCTTGTGATAAGTGTCTCCGAAATAAGGTATGGCACGTCCGGTGTGGATAAGGATTTCAGGGCTTGTCCTGTCGGCATAGCAGCTGCTGAAAGCCTCCCTGTAGCCTTCGGCATCATTGGTTGCAGGGGCCTGGAGGCGATATACGTTGCCGTTCTTCTCGTTCTCGCGGAAAAATTCCTCGCAGGCGGTTATGACATCCTGCCATCTCTGCTCCGAATAATTCCCGTACCAGACCATATGTCTGTAGTCCACCGTGATTTTATCAGCGTTGGCAGCCGTAGGCTCAGGCATGTCGAGATATGGCCTGTCAGCATTGAAGCAAGGACTGGCGGCAAATGACAGTACCCTTATTTTCAAGGCCATTGCACCGGCTTTCGTCATCCTGCCGTTGTCGGCTTCGGAAACGGTCCACGGGAGTTCTTCCGCAGCCTGGTCGCAAAGCCCGACTATAAAGTTCACAGTTTCCTCGAAAGTCTTTCTGGAATAATCTGTTGTAAGGTCGTTTTCAGGTGTCGCGTAATCATAGAGAATCGGAACGCCGCCGAAATGACGGAGAAGTTCGTGCATATTCAATGCAATGATCATTCTCGCTTCACCCTTGCGGATTCTTTTTTCCTCATCCGTCATATCTGGCACTCTGTCCACGTTGTTGATGTATATGTAGGCACGCCTTATTCCTGTCCAGGAAGCATCGCAGTCCGGATTGAATCCGTACTTGCCGTAACCGTCATTTTCCAGCTCTGCATCGTATAGACCTGAATAAAAGGTGCCGTATGCGCCTCCCCACGTGCAATGTGACTGTATTATATCTGTAAAAGAGTCGAGATTGTCCCATGCCACCTTGTTCCCGGCGTTCTGAAATTCATAATGGCCGTTGTTGGCGTGTACTGTCAGACATGTCCTGAGTGTGGCATAGGCTCCTACAAGCTCCCTTTCTGCATACATCCTGGATGAAAATATCGTATCCAGGGTAACATCGACTCCAGGGGCCTTTTCGAGAAATGCGTCACCGAATTTAAGATCGCTGCATCCAGCAGTGAACAGCAATGCGCAGGCGATGTATGTGCATTTTGTAATGATTGTCTTTATCATGATTTTTTTCAGAATGTCAGATTGATACCGAAATTGAAGATCCTGTTGTTTGGATATGTGTAGGCTCCGTCACCGGTGTATCCTTCCGGATCTATGTCGAACTCTGCCAGTTCGGAGAAAAGTGTCAGCAGGTTGTATCCGTTCAGATATATTCTTGCCGAAGATATTCCTGCCTTCTTCAGAGCGGCATTGTCGGAAAACGTATATGATATTTCCGCAGTCTTGAGCCTCAGATACGATGCGTCCATAAGCCACATTGTCGACGCCGTGGTATAGAGTGTCTTGTTGGTGAATGTCAGTCTTGGGAATCGCGCATTCTCGGTGTTGCCTGCGTGCCATCTTCCGTCAGCCAGATATTTCAACAGCGTTCTTGAATTCTGGGTGCCGAAAGGAGTCCTGTATTCACCTGACAGCATACGGGATGCATGCGTGGCACCAGTCCACTGCATCGAAATTTCAAGACCTTTCCATTTGATGCCGGCCACCAGTCCGAACACATATTCAGGACGGCTGCTGTATCCTACATATGTATAGTCATTGCCGTCAATCTTGCCGTCATTGTTCTTGTCCTTGAACAAAGGGTCGCCGGGCTTCGGAGAGCCATTCTGGACTGGAAGCAGAGGCTTGCCGTCCTCGTCCGCAAGAAGATTGCCTTCAGCGTCGAAATCTGAATAGTCATAGAAACGGTCGAATTCAAGGGCATAATTAAGTCCTGTGCTTCTGCCCGTCTGGGCCATGTACGGTTCGTTCGGGACGACTTCGTCCATATATATGATCTTGTTCTTCGAATAGGAGACATTCGCTGTAATCCAGTATCCTACCTTCCTGTTCTGCGTATCGGTCCAGCCGAGGGACACCTCGTAGCCGTGATTGTTGACCACGCCGAGATTCATCAGAGGCAGAGTGAAGTCAGTGATGGACGGTGCGGTATTCCTCGTGGAAAGTATATCCCATCTGTGTTCGAAGAAATAGTCTGCAGTAAGGCTCAGCCTGTAGTTGAACATCTTCATATCGATACCGTAATTCTGTTTGGCGGCCTTTTCCCATGTCACTTCTTCGTTTCCCTGCCTGTTTTCCACGGCATCGTTGAGCATTCCGCTCGTATTGTCGACACCGAACTGCCAGCTTCCTCCCGATCCGTCAGTCACCGCTGCGTGATTGCCGTTCCATCCTCCGATATACAGGAACCGGTCACCGGCATACTTGTCGTTTCCGACAAGCCCGTAGGAAGCTCTCAGTTTGAGGAAATCTATGACTTTCTGTCCGCGCATGAATTTTTCACTCGACACTATCCATCCCACCGATCCTGCCGGGAAGAAACCGTAGCGTCTGTCAGGCGCGAAATTCTCAGAGCCGTTGTATCCCGCATTCACGTCGACCATATATTTCTGGCGGAAAGCATATGTGATTCTTCCAACATATCCGACGTAGCCTGTAGGTATGTCAGTATAGGTGGATGGGTAATATGTCTTGGTCTGGTTATACAGGAGGAGTCCGGTAATCTCATGGTCGCCGAACTTTCTCGCATAATTTATGCTTCCTTCCAGGTACCAGTTCCTGCTCCTGCCTGTACCTGTCTCCGAGTATGAGAGCGGTTCGTCAAGACCTGTGACACCTTCGGTCCTGTATATGATGGTGTCGTCGAAACGAGGGTCTTCGATTGACATTCCCGGCTGGGTTATCGATCCCAGATATATGGGGGTATATGTGCTGTCGCTTCCATTAGGCCCTCTGCGCACGGTCATATAATACGTGGTATTGTACGCTCCCTTGACATTCAGACTGAGCCCGGATGTCAGGAAATCCAGTTTCTGGCTGATGCTCAGGTCTATGTTCAGGTCGTTCGAGTTCCTTGTGTCATATCCCCAGTTATAATAATAGTCGTACGGACTCTTCGTCTCGCCGATAGGTATGTAGGGATTCGTCGCGTTCTGAATCAGTTTTCCGTCGACAAATCCGGGAGATGAAAACGGAACGCACCACATCACCGTTCTCCACAGATCCTCATTGACAGGTGACCTCTGGTCAGACACCTTGCCTCCTATGTTGAGTTTCAGGAGAGTCGTGCCGGTCACATTGACATCAATGTTGGTGCGGTAGTTGAATCTGTCATACATGAAGTTCGGATTGTATGTCTCGTAATTTCTCTTGAGCACACCGTCCTGATGCAGATAGCCGAGTGAAATGAAGTACTTCATACGTTTTCCGCCTCCGGACATTGTCACATTGTGCTGGGTCTGCCATGCCAGATCCTTGAATATTTCTTCCTGCCAGTTGACATTTGGAAACATTATAGGGTCTGCATTGGTGCGGAACATTTCGGTGATGTACGGGGTGAAGATAAGTGCGTTGTCGGACACTCCGTCGCTTTTCTGCGCTTCAGTATACAGAAGGGCGTAATCGTAACTGTCTACGCCTGTCAGTTTCCTGAGAGCCTGCGTAAGTCCGAATGAACTTGTCACTCCTATGCTGAGCTTGCCTTCCTGCCCTCTTCTTGTCGTGACAAGGATGACTCCGTTCGCGCCCCTGACTCCGAAGACCGCAGTGGAAGCGGCATCCTTGAGGACGGTGATGCTTTCGATTTCATTCGGATCCATCTGGAAGAAAGAGCGTTCCACTCCATCCACAAGAATGAGCGGTTTCGAAGCCTCGCTCGTGAGCGAGCCGGCCCCCCTGACGAATATTTCAGGGTCATCCGCTCCGGGCTGTCCGGAAGTCTGGATTGACGAAATACCGGTGACTGCACCTGCAAGAGCACTCGCCGCACTTCCGCTCGGAGACTTCAGCAGGTCTTTTGTCTCTATTGAGGTGATGGAACCTGTAATGGACATCTTGCTCTGAGTTCCGTAGGCTATTACCTGCGATTCTTCAAGCACCTGGAGATCCTGTTCCATTCTGACTGTGATTTTACCTTCCTCGGGCGGGACCGTGTATGTCTTGTAGCCGATAAAGGAGAATTCTATGTCAGAATCATTCGATTCTGAGAGTTCAAAAGTGAACCTGCCGTCCAGGTCTGTCAGAGCATATTCCGGGTTTCCCTGCTGGACAACGGTCACACCGACAAGCGGGTCACCTGTCTTGGAGTCTACAACTGTTCCTGACAGGATTTTTTCTTCCTGTCCGAGATTTTCCCCTGAGGAAAGTCGGGATTCTGCGGCATCCGCGCCGATAGGGTAAAATACCAGCAGAGCCGAAAGAATCGTCAACGTAAAATGAACGTTCATATTGGTAGTTAGTGTTGTTAAGCGGATTCAAATATAGGCCGATTAAAAATGATATAGGTTTAAAATTTACCGGAAGCATTCGTATAACGCTTCCGGCAACATTCATTCTACCGTATATTCTACATTGTCTCCGTAAATGTCAAGCATTGTTTCATAGGGGAAAGGCGCCCCGTTGTAAGTAAGATTTCTGAAAACCAGTCCTTCGATTCTGCTTCCGTGGGTGAATATGTCCGCCGGCCTGGATCCTTTCTCGGCAAGTATTCTGAAGTTTTCGAATGTGATGTTCTTCAGCAGGGCCTGTCCGTCCTGTCCCGGTTCCTGTCTTATCACGAACGGCCGGCTCTGAGGCATCACGTTGTCGGAAACTATATTGCGGAAAATTATATTCTCGGTAGTCCCGGATACCGTGCCTCCGTGCGGGAACTGTGATATTGAAATCCCGCAGCAGTCTCTGTCTGCGAGCTGGGAGTTGCTCTGTATGGCGAACGGATGGTGAAGTACTGTACATCCTTCCACTGTCACGTCGTGTATTCTGCCTCCTCCGACGCATCCCGACTCCGGACCGATGACTATCCCCCTGGCGTAGTCTGCCCAGATGAGATTGTTCTCGAGGAGTATATCCTGCGTGTCTCCGACAGATGTACTGTTTACCTTCAGTGTTATGCAGTCGTCATAGGTCCTGATGAAGGAATCCCTGACCACGGCGTCCCGCACGCTGCACAGGTCTATGCCGTCACCGTTCAGTATCCAGCAGATGAGATTTATGTTGTCGATTGTGACATGGTCGGTATTGTATATGGACATTGTCCAGTTTGGGGAATCTATTATGGTCACGTCCTTGACTGTAAAATAATTCCTGGTCCCGTTTTTTGAAGGATTGGACTCGATAAGCTGATATCCCGATGCATATGTCCCTCCGGTATGGGCCAGCTTCTCCCCTGAAATGATCCCGTTGCCGGCAATGGTGGCATTGTCTCCGTCAACGGTTATCTTTGTATACAGAATGGCTCCTTCATCGACATAGAGAGTCTGGCCTTCACCGATGTGCGTGACACTCCTGACATGTTCTCCAGGACCGAAGTATATCATATCTGACGGAATATTGTCAGGATCAGGTCTGTCGGGGTCCGGTCTGCACGGAAGGACTGCAAGATTGTGGAATCTGTCGGAATCGAATTCTATGGAAAGCTTGCGCTTCTCATAGGAAGGTATCGTGAATTCAATGGTGTTGTCATCTATTTCTGTATGGATGATTCCGTACTCGGTAGGTCTGATGTCGACTCTCGAGAACTGCTTTCCGTCGAGTCTGTGCACTCTTACCTTTACAGGCCCGTCAAAAGGATTTACGAAATTGGTGAATCCCATTGTGTCCCGGAGTTTCTTCGAATTGTCCCAGTCATTCCAAAGCTGGCTGTGATGTGACGAGGCATCGGAGCAGAGGGCGTAATGGACATCTTCCTTCTTCCATGTGCCGTCTTTCTGCTGGACTTCTACGGAGTACATCGAACTCCGCCTGCGGTATTCAGTCACTGTCACCGATGTCTCGCTGGAAGTATCCGACTCGCCGTTGACATAAGATCTGGCTGTCAGCCCGGCTTTCAGTTCGTTCCCGGACTGATAGAAATCCAGTTCAAGTTCGACCGATGTCCCCGGTTTCAATCCGTTGGCTATCGTGGAATAGAAGTTTTTCTCGTAGCCTTCCATCCTGACGGTGAACTCGACTGGCTCGCCGGCCGGATTGATTTGAGGGAAAAATGTCATGAGTGTATCCTGGCTGCACAGGCTTACATTGCGGAAGTCGTATCCACTTCCTTCGAAACTGTATTCCCCGGTCATGAAGTCGAAAGTGTTGCTCAAGCCTGAAATCCTGAAATCAAATGAGAGGAAGTCGGCAGGAGCATTGCTAATCTTCACCCTTATATATGATACGGCCGGTGTCAGTTCCCCTCCGGTCAGTCCTGACAATCCGCCGCTGCAGACCTTGGTATATATTCCCGGGGCGTCTTTTGTGACGGAGTTCAATTTGAAACATCTGTCCTCCCTTCCTGTATCGAACGACGGTACAATCAGGTTTTCTGAATCTTCATAGGCTACCGCCACACAGCTTCCTGCCGTGAAATCAGGACTGAATCCTTCCAGTGTCCACTCTTCCGTGGCATAGACGCAGTCTTCCTCGTCGAAAAACAGAAGATGCCGTGCCCAGCCCGAAAATGTTTCAAGTTCCGTTTCCGGGAAAGTGAAGGCGGCATCCAGTTCCGATGGCGCATCGTCAGACGTTATATCAGGTTCCTGATCCACTGGTTCCGGTGTACAGGAAATGAGAGTCCAGAGGATAATTGCAATGGATATCCTTAAATTCATGACAGCGAATTTAGATAAAATAAACTAAAAAGGGAATTGTTGGACTAAAACCTAAAAGGGCTATGCCGTAAATATTTATTTCGACACAGCCCTGTATTGTCAATAATTGTATGAAATCCGGTCGTTTGTCTTCACATGTTATTTGGAGACAGGATTGAAGGCTACTACATACATTGAACTCATATTTGGACTTGCCGTAGAAGTAACGCTTTTCCCGTTAACATATATTGCCGGGCGGAAGGAGTCGGCCAGCCAGCTCGCACCTCCCATATACAGGATATTGTCCCATCCGAGGCGGTAAAGCGCGTAGGCGATGCGGACTGCCGAGATTTCCCCGCTGTGTACTGCCGCCATGGCGATTTTGCCGTCATAGGTCGTACCGATGAATGAACCGCACCTTGTCCCGTATATGCCGTCACCTGTAGTTTCGGTGGCACCGTCGTTGCAGATGACATCCTTGAAGCTCAATTTGCGACCATACTTCACGAACCAAGGTTTTCCTGAAGCCAGGGACTCGACCGATACGGGATCCTGGATGTACTGTGCATAATTGTTCCTAGGCTTGATGTTGTCATCTGTAAGTTGCGCATTTCTCGCTCCTTCAAATTCGAAGAACGGAATATTGCATATATTGCCGTCTTTTGCAGCTACCTGGGAGAATGAGAGCTTGCCGTCGTTTCCGAAAATGAATGCCGAACGCCATGGCCCAGGAGCAGGATACAATATTTCTGTAGACATTGTGCTGCCATCGGATATAAGCATCTCTGAAGTCTGGTCGTTTGCCCCCGTAATAGCCACAACTGCTTCCACTGCATCAGGAGTGATACTCATATCGGCATTTGTGACGATGGCTCCCTGCAGTACATTAGGATCGACAAGGACAATCGATATCTCTGTAGGTTCGCTTGAAACTGCGACTGTGGCGTCGCTCATTATATCCACGTCGTAGTCGGCGAGAAGCGCCATCTTGTGATACTGATCGCTGACATTTGTACAGTCCCACCATGACTGGGACTCGGAGCCGATATGCTTTGGCGGAATGGCTTTCAGCAGTGATTTGGCTGAGTACACGGTAATTGCAGAGTTATATTCTTCCGGAACCAGATCGGCTGATATGTCGGTGAATCCCCAGTCCCTGTAGGATTCCATCCTTGCGGTGTAGTCTATCTTGAGAGTGAAGACTACATCAGAACCTTTGTATGAAACAGGGAACTGGACTGCGCCGGCAGTAAGATCGTATGATGCCTCGCCCTTGTATTCCGCTCCATCCTTCAGAGCGCCGGACTCAAAAGTGACGGTAATGGATGAACGTGGATCTGTTTTCGTATCGTAGTTGAAGTCCATTGAAGAATCCCATTTCGCTATAATCTCGTTTGCCGCGGCATTTACTGTCGTCGCAAAGCTGCCGACCTTGATTTTCGATGCATCGGCAATAGGATTTGTGTCGAAGTTGACAGTGACGTCGTAGGTCATCTTGCTGCCGTCGACAGCCTCGAAATACAAGTCGATGTCAGATGCTGTCATATCGTACGCTTTAGGATCGGTAGGATATGTGAGTGTCCAGCCTTCGTTCATCGTTATGTTCAGCTCGGCAGCTGTCACGTCTACATTCTTCTCGAATGTGAAAGTCACGGAAGTCCCTGCTATGACTCCGTCGACAGTGACATCTTCAGCTGTAACGGAAACTGCGCTGAAAGGCGTTTCTGCAATTGTAGTTCCGCCTCCGTTTTCATCGATTGCCGGTTTGCTGCAAGCCACTGTGAGGCCAAGCATTGTCGACAAAACAAAAATTGAATTGAAGATTCTTTTCATATAGTTACTATTAGTGTTAATAAATCAGTCGCTTCATTATTAGTTTGCGGTTGCCAAATTACAATATGTGAAAGATTGCAAGGTTGAAAATTTACCGGAAAAACTCTGCCTCGGCGATTGACATCGAATCGTATGCCTGCAGCCTGCCCCAGACTTGACCGGGCGCTGTACGCGTCCTGGCCTGACCTTCATTTTTCCAATGTGCCAATCATTCTGCTTGACGAAGCAACCGCCTCACTTGACCCCGAAAATGAAGTAGAAGTGCAAAAAGCAATCGATTCGTTAATCAAGGGACGTACCGTTATCGCCATTGCCCACAGGCTTAAAACTATCAAGGATGCC
>JADIMI010000013.1 GCA_017694845.1 Candidatus Cryptobacteroides intestinavium | reverse complement strand
CATACGTCATATGAAGGACGGGGCGCACGGAAATCTTATAAGCAAGGCCACGCTGCTTCTGGCGGAGGAGGAAATCTGCGGGATGTTCCCCGGACAATGCGAATATTTCCCTGCATACGAAATAATGATGGACGAACTGCGCGACTACCGCTTCTATGCCGAGGACATGGTCCATCCGTCCGCGCAGGCTGTCAATTATATATGGGAAAGGTTCTGCGACTTCGCTCTTGCTGATTCCGAAAGGCCGGTGCTGGCTGAAAAGGAAAGGGAGTTCCGCCGCTCGCAGCACGTCGAAGGACGCCGGTGGTCATCGCTCTGAGCCGTCACCACAGGAGCTGACGGCCCCCTACTCCCCTGCCAATGTATCCCCTCCCCGGAAAATTCGCATAAAAAAAATTTGCGGATTTGTTTTTTGTTTCTATATTTGTGGTGTATTATTAAACTAATACAGTAACCAAGATAAACCCAAAATTCAAACCGCTATGATAGACATAGACAATATCACCTTCAGCTACGGCACCAATGTCGTGCTGAAAAACATCACAATGCATCTCGAAGAGGGCAAGATCTACGGTCTTCTCGGAGAAAACGGTGTAGGAAAGACCACCCTTCTCACGCTCCTGTGCGGACTTAAGAAAGTAAAGTCCGGCCGCATTGAAATAGACGGGCACATCCCCTTCAACAGGGAGCCTTCATTCCTCTCTCTGGAGTATTTCCTGAGCGACGAAGTCGCACCGATGCCTGCGGAGGCGGAAAAGTTCGCTTCGTCATACGGAAGGTTCTGGGAAAAATTCGACATGGCCAAATTCATGGAACTCATGCAGATATTCGAGACCGACCCGAAGCAGAAAATGAACAGGATGTCCTTCGGGCAGCTAAAGAAGACCTACATATCGTTCGCCCTGGCGTGCAATTGCAAATACCTTTTCATGGACGAGCCGACAAACGGGCTGGACATCCCTTCCAAGGCGCAGTTCAGGAAAGCCGTCACGAAATACACTTCGGAAGACTCCACGCTTCTCATCTCCACACACCAGGTGCGTGACCTGGAGAATATCATCGACCCGATAATCATCCTCGACCGCCAGGACGTCCTGCTGAACGCGACCGTCGCGGAGATTGCGGACAAACTCACCTTCGACTACAGCAACGAGAAGAATCCTCACGCCCTCTACAGCGAGATGACCCCTGGAGGAAGCGTACAGGTTTATCTCAACACCGGGGACGAAGAAAGCAAGGTCAACATCGAGGCCCTGTTCAACACAGTGCATCTCCATAAAGAGCTGATAAAAGGACTGTTCAGAAAATGACACGGACATGGCACGCAAAGATTCATTTGACATTGGACGGTTCGGGAGGTTCCTCTCCTTTGAACTGAAGGAGACGGTCCGAGAAAACGGGCTGTTCATCCTGCTTGCCGGGCTTGTGCCGCTGATGCTCCTTATAGTGACATTTCTGTTCTCCCTCACATACAACCCTGAAAAGATAGGTGAGGTCTGGAGCGGATATGCCGGTCTCAAGGCTTTTGTGGCTACCGTGGCCATCGTGCTTTTCCTGCTGATATTCCCTATCCTGAAATACGGGGACATCACCGACAGGAGAAAAGGGCAGATGCCGCTGATGCTTCCCTCATCCCATGCGGAGAAGGCCTGCAGCGCATTCCTTGTCTCGGTAATAATCGTACCTGCCGTGTTCATGCTCCTGTATTTCGGCACCGACGCCCTGCTTTGCGCGGTATTCCCGGAATGCGGGAAATCGCTGGCAGGCTACTATGCCAGGACAGGACTGATAGATTCCAGTTACGGCTCTTTCAATATCAACTGCACTTTCGCCTTCTTCCTTCCGCCGATGGTTTCCCTTGCCGGGCTTGCCGGAGGGGCGCTGTTCAAAAAGCACAAGATCACCAAGACCTTCTTCAGCTGTTCCGTAGCCTTCATACTGTTCATGATGACAATGGTCAGCATAATAAATTCTTCTGAGATAAGCATCGAACAGATAAGGAACAACTTCGAATGGTTCTGGTACACAGTGCAGACAGTCACGGCGGCCGGATTCGGGTTTTATTATTGGAAACGTACTGCATCAATAGAACTTTAGGAAAAATGAAAAACGACATATTCTCATTCTCACGTTTCGGCAGATATTTCGCCGGAGAACTGGCTTCCATCTGCTCCGGCAAGGGCCTGAGCATACTTGCTTTCGGGCTGATGCCAGTATATATCTTCATCCTTGACCTCCTGTTCTCGTCATTCGGCGACGGATATGAATATATGTATGCCATATCCAGAAACACATTCTTCGTGTTTTCGTTCTGGATCTTTGCCATATGGATTCCGTCCGCATGCTACGGGAATATAACGGATAAACGGGCAGGGGCCGTCTATACCCTCATTCCGGTCTCCAGCCTGGAAAAGACCCTCAGCATGATAATCAGCACACTGATTGTAATCCCTCTTGCGTTCTGCATCATCTGGACAGGCACGGACTTCCTGATAACGATGGCTGTAGGAAGCCCTGTCAAGGATACCGTGCTGGTCTATGCCTTTTCAGAATCGTTCACCCCGCTTGACCTGGACTTTTCGGACATGCTGGTTTCAGCTGCCAACGCCATCCTGTTCTTCCTCCTCGGGGCCGTATTTTTCAGGAAGCACAAGATTGCAAAGACCATCCTAGTATGGATGGGCATAGGCATAGTGCTCGTACTTCTGGGAATGACCGTACTGGAGACAATGACAGACAACTGGCAGAGTGCAGCCTCGCTGGAGAATGTCGACATATCCACGCTGAACATCGTCTGGTCATGCACCATAGCTGCAATCCTGGGCATAGCCATATTTTTAAGAATCAAGACAATCCAATACTAGTTGACCATGGAATTCGATTCAAACAAACCGATATTTCTGCAGATATACGACTCGATATGCGAGAGGATACTCAGCGGAGAATTTGCTGAAGGATCCAGGATCCTTTCGGTAAGGGATTTCGGGGCCGAGATTGGAGTGAACCCGAACACTGTAATGCGCAGCTATGAGAGGCTTACCTCAGACGGCATCATATTCAACAAGAGAGGAATAGGCTACTTCATAAACGAAGGGGCCCGTGAGACTGTGCTGGAAAAGATGCGCGAGGACTTCATAAGGAACGAGCTGCCTGGCATCCGGAGGAAAATGAAGCTGCTCGGCCTCGGGCCGGAAGTCCTGGATATTCAATAAGTAAGAATGCCCTTCGCCCCACCGGGGCTGTCACCGTCAGGCGACCGGGGATGGACTTACATTAAAATTAGACATACGGGAGCACAACGGTGAAAGTGTCCGGAGTGCGGATGATGCGGATTTCCTTTCCGTGGAGCATATACTGCTGCATGAGATTGCGAAGACCTATCCCGTGCCTGGACACATGGCTGCGCAGCTGGATGTTGTTGGAGACAGACACCCCTTCATCGCTGATTCCGATCTGTATCTTCAGCGGGGATGACCCGGTGTTGATGTTGTGCTTGAGGGCGTTCTCCACCAGCATCTGTATGCTTGTCGGGATGACATGGCGGACAGGCCCTGACGAAGTGTCCGTGACAGACACCTGCAGCGTGTCGCTGAAACGGACGGATTCCAGGTATATATACGACCTGACGAACGCCATCTCCACATCCGTGGTCACCTTGTCCGTCTCCCTCGTGTCGAGGATATAGCGGTAAACCCCCGAGAGCCGTTTGGCAAACAGGTTGGCCTTTTCGGCATCGGAATACGCGAGTGATGAAAGTACATTCAGGCAGTTGAAAAGGAAGTGGGGATTCACCTGGTTCTTCAGGACCTCGTACTTGTACCGGGCTTTCTCCCTTTCGCTCCGGAGCTGGTCCGTATTGTAGAAATATATTTCAATGGCCAGGACCATAATCCAGTTCCATGGAATGACCGGAAGAGACCTGGTCACAGCCTCTCCAGCCGTAATGTCGGTCAGGAGATAGTTGCATACGGCGGGGACAAGGAGGCTGAGGAAGCTCGTGAGAAGCAGGTCAAGGGCTATCCTCACAGTCTTGAAGCCTGACAGTCCGGTCTTTCTGAGGCAGTACACGACCAGGAGGTCGATGCCCCCAAGCAGAATGCATACCGGAAGATTGAGCGCGAACTGGTAGAAGAACGGGCGGTGCAGGGTCCCCCCTCCGGCAAGGGTGAATACTGTCCCTGTCACGAAAAGGGAGACGGACACGGCCAGAAGGAACAGCAGAAGATGTTTTTTCCGTATCATTTCGCTATACCGTTTCATCATATATCCCGTCTGCCCATCTGAGGAAAGCGTTCACCCTGCCCCTGCTCACAAGGACACGCTGCGGAAATTCAGGCTCCAGGCGCAGAACCATCCGGTTCCCGAAATAACGCGTGCTCTCCACTACGGCATCTATACTGGTTATGAATCCCCTGGACACACGGAAGAACATGCCGGGGTCAAGCATCCCCTCAAGCTGGTCCAGAGAATATCCTATAACATACCTGCCGCCGGAGAACAGGTGCAGGAATGTGTATTTCTCCTCACTGTAGAAATAGGCTATGTCCTTTGTTTCTATGTGTCTGTACGAATCTCCGGCCTGGACGAGAAAGCGGTTCTTCCTGTTCCTGGAGATGAAATCCGACCGCAGCCGCTCCAGCTCGGACGAATGGTTCCTGACGGCCGACCTGCGCTCGAACTTCTGGAGCGCAGCCTCCAGGTCACCTTCATCCACAGGCTTCAGAAGATAGTCAACGCTGTTCACCTTGAAAGCCTTGATGGCATATTCGTCATAAGCTGTCGTGAAGATGACCGGGATGTCCTCCGGCACCTGGTCGAATATCTCGAAGCATATCCCGTCCGCCAGCGACACATCGACTAACATCAGGTCAGGGCGTGTCCTCTTCAGAAGGGCTACAGCCTCCTCCACACTCCCGGCACTGCCCAGACAGCTGTACTCCGGCCGCAGCTTGCGCATCATGCGGTTCATCTCCTCGCATGCGAAACGCTCGTCTTCGATAAGAACATATCCTGTCATAAATATGTGGAATAA
>JADIMI010000061.1 GCA_017694845.1 Candidatus Cryptobacteroides intestinavium | reverse complement strand
TGTATGCGTTTTTATAACCTGCGAGACTTTTTGCCGTGCGGTTTATCCCGACCCGTTTCTCGAAATTGCCGATGAACTTCATGAAATAGGACAACAAAGTTTCCTGTTCGGAAGCCATGCCGAGTAGCCGGTGCTTCACTTCCTCGGCGCTGACACCGTCCCTTACTACGGACAGTTCCGCATAAATACCAAGCGCTCTTGCCCGTATCTCATCCAGGCGGCTGTTTATTTCCTTTGCCGCAACACTCTTGCCCGTGGCCCGGCCTGACGCCCACATCTTCTGCAGCACCCTGAGTTTCATGCTGAAAGCCGATTCCGAGTATTTCCCGATGTTCAGCCTTGCCATCACGGGACAATACCCGTCAGCATCGGCCTCGCTCTTTTTAAGGTAGAACGATACCTTTACATTCGTCTGATTCATAGTCTTTTCCTTTCTATGCAAAATTACCGGATAGATGTCAAATGAAAGGCATGACGAATATGGCAGAATATGGAAACAAGTCCCATGCGCTGAAGAACCGCCCTGTATTTTTCCTGCTTTGAGGAAAAATGAGTATCTTCGCTGACGCAAAATATGCAGGGACAACGCTCTTTACGGCAATATCACAGAGGAATCAGAAACCTGTTTTCGCACGGTTTTTCCATCCTGAAAAGGCAACGGATAAGTAGCAATTCTTTTTCCTAACCCTTCAAAAAAAGGATATTATGCCCTGATGAAGGACATGGAATAGAAACACACATTACCGTTAATTTCCAACTGTTTGCATTATTCCTCCTATTTTTATCCGTATTCGGGCGAGTTTAGTTATATTTGTCCCGATAACCAATAGTATTACGGATAATGCAAAAAATCACATTCCTGCTTCTGGCTGTATGCCTTGCTGGGGTCTCATGCACGCAGAAGCCTGTGTCCTCGAAGCTGATAACCAACGTCGATTTCACCGATGTCTCGATCGAAGACAGTTTCTGGTCTGCGCAGCTTAAAAAACACAAGGAGGCGGTACTGCCGACCTGCATCACCCAGATAGAGGATTCTACCGGACGTATGCAGAATTTCATCAATGCCGGGAAGCGGAGCGGCCGGCATTCAGGTATATTCTTCGATGATTCTGATGTCTACAAGGCTCTTGAAGGCATAGCGTACAGTCTTGCCGTAGATCCTGATCCTGCGCTCGAGGCCAAGTCCGATGAGTGGATAGGGCATATAGCATCCGCCCAGCTTGAGGATGGATATATCAATACATTCTATACGCTTACCGGACTTGACCGCAGATGGACGGATATGGACAGGCACGAAATGTACTGTGCAGGTCATCTGATAGAGGCCGGTGTGGCATATTACAAGGCGACAGGAAAGAGAACGCTGCTCGATGTAGGGATAAGGATGGCCGACTATATGATGACGCTGTTCGGCCCGGGAAAACGGGACTGGGTGCCTGGGCACGAGGAGATAGAGCTGGCCCTGGTGAAACTCTATGCCCAGACCGGCGAGGAGAAATATCTTGATTTCGCGCACTGGCTTCTGGAAGAGAGAGGTCACGGCCACGGCACTCTCGGCCCGTACAGGGAAGATGAGTGGAATGCCTTCTACTACCAGGATGCTGTCCCTGTGAAGGATCTGGCTGATATCTCGGGACATGCGGTAAGGTGTATGTACCTGTACTGCGGTATGGCTGATGTCGCTGCGCTTGTCCCGGGAACAGGATATGTCGATGCCCTTCACCGCCTCTGGGATGATGTGGTGCTGAGGAACATGTATATAACGGGAGGCATAGGTTCATCTGCCCACAACGAGGGCTTCACCGAGGATTATGACCTGCCTAACCTCGAGGCCTATTGCGAGACATGCGCGTCTGTTGGAATGGTGCTCTGGAACCAGAGGATGAACCAGTTCACAGGCGACTCGAAATATGTGGATGTCCTGGAGCGGGCGATGTACAACGGTGTCATTTCCGGTGTCTCGCTCAACGGGGACACGTTCTTCTATGTCAATCCTCTTGAGTCTGTCGGGACCCATCACCGTCAGCGCTGGTACGGCTGTGCCTGCTGCCCGAGCCAGATATCGCGGTTCCTTCCTTCCGTCGGCGGTTATATCTACGGAGTGTCTGATGATGCACTGTGGGTGAACCTGTTCATCGGGAGCACGGCGGATTTCGAGACGGGAGGCAGGAATGTCACCATATCACAGAAGACGGAATATCCTTATGCCGGCAAGGTGTCGATCACTGTCACAACTGACAGGCCTCTGAAAAAGGCGCTGAAGATCCGTATCCCGCAGTGGTGCGGCAGCTGGACGCTCTGCCGTAACGGGGAGGCAGTCGAGCCTGCGATGGACAAGGGCTATGCAGTTGTCGATACCTGGAAGTCTGGAGACGAGTTCACCCTCGATATGGCAATGCCTGTCGAGCTTGTCAGCGCGGATCCGAGGGTCAAGGCGGATGCCGGAAAGCGTGCCATCCAGAGGGGACCTCTTGTATATTGTCTTGAAGAGGTGGACAATCCGGATGATTTCGCTTCACTGGCAGTCTCTTCCGGAACGGAATTCACGGTGGAGGCGGCTCCGGATATGCTCGGAGGCATAGATGTCATCAAGGCGGAGGAGTCCGGCCGCGAACTTACATTCATCCCGTATTTCCTGTGGGACAACCGCGAGCCGGGCTGTATGAAAGTCTGGGTGGACTATACTGAATGATACAGCCATATATTGACAGCTGAAGCCATCATATGATGGCTTCATTCGTCTTCTTCGGACGGCATGTTGTGGGAGTACTGCCGCCATTTGTCTATGAGCGCCTGCATATCGGCCGGGAGAGGGGAGTCGAACTGGATATGTTTTCCTGTACGGGGGTGGACGAATCCCAGGGTCTTGGCGTGGAGGGCCTGCCGTGGCATCAGCTTGAAGCAGTTGGATATGAACTGGCGGTATTTGGCGTAGATGGTCCCTTTGCGTATCTCCGCCCCGTCATACCTTTCATCGTTGAAGAGCGGGTGCCCGATCCAGTTGAAGTGTACCCTGATCTGGTGCGTCCTTCCTGTCTCGAGCCGGCATTCCACCACTGTGACATAGCCGAAACGCTCCAGCACCCTGAAATGGGTGACGGCTCTCTTTCCCCTGTCTCCTTCAGGGAAGACCCTGAACCGCATCCTGTCGGATGGGTCGCGGCCTATATTGCCTTCGATGGTGCCTTCGTCTTCCCTGATGTTGCCCCAGACGATGGCTACGTATCTCCTGTCTATCGAATGGACGAAGAACTGTCTGGCCAGGTTGAGCTGCGCCTCCTCGTTCTTGGCTACTACAAGAAGTCCGGATGTGTCCTTGTCGATCCTGTGCACGAGGACTCCCATTCTTTCATCATTGGCATCCGGCCCCTGGCTGATGCCCAGGTGATGGGCCAGGGCGTTGACAAGCGTCCCGGAGAAATGGCCGTGACCGGGATGGACGACCATTCCGGCAGGCTTGTTGATGACAAGTACATCGTCATCTTCATAGACTATGTCCAGGGGAATGTTCTCTGGAAGTATCTCCAGCCCGCGTCTCTGGTAAGGCATCACGAATATGACGATATCCCCGGGCCTGACAATGCAGTTGGCTTTGGCCACCTTGTCGTTGACCCGGACATAACCATTACGTATGGCGCACTGGATGCGGTGTCGTGATGTATATTCCATATGGGTGGCCAGGTATTTGTCCACCCTCATAGGAGCCTGCCCTCTGTCTATCTCGAAACGGAAATGCTCGAACATCTCCTGTTCCTCATCGGAATAGGCTACCTCATCTCCTGTGACATCCGGATCGAAGTCTTCCAGTACATCATCTTCGAAATCGGCACTGTATCCGTTATGGTCTGTCATCTGCAATCGTGTAAAATTGTATGTAGTCCGCGACGGGTCAGTCGATGGTGATCTCCGGTTCCGGACGCGGTGGCACCTTGTTCTTGTCTACGGTCAGGAAGAGGTTCATCGCAGACCCCATTTTCAGCGGCTCCTCTGACATTTCCGGCTCCTGCCGGTAGACGACTGCATTGAGGGAATCCGTGTAGTCCTTGACCGTGCTGTCGAAATACAGTCTCCCGATGTTCAGGGAGTTGTCGTGTACTGTATTGATGGCGTTCATATATCTTGAACCGATGACATAAGGCACGTATGTGACGCTGTCGGCGGCGTTGAGTCCAAGCACCAGGTCGATGGATGAGCCGCTCTCGATCTTCGCGCCGGCTTCTATCTCGGAATTCCGGTACAGCTGGCGGATGACATTGTTGGTGGCTATGTCATTGACATATATGAGAGTCCCGAGCTGCAGCCCTCTGGAGAGTATTTCCGCCTTGGCCTGTCTCAGCGAGTATCCCACAAGATTCGGCATTGTGATGCTCTTCGGGAGTACAGCGTTGATTGTCAGCAGTATCCTCCTGCCTTCCTTGACTTTGCTCCCTGCTTCAGGATTGTGTCTGTATACTGCTCCCCTGGCCATTTTACGTACATATACCGAGTCTGTGACCTGGACTCTCATTCCGTGCTCCCCGGCGACCTTCGCCGCCTCCTCCACGGAGAGGTTGCTCAGGTCCGGCACTGTCAGTTCCTGGTTGTGCTTGGTGATGACCTTTAGAAGCAGGACTGCAGACACAAGCAGCACCGCCACCATGATGACGGCCCCGAGAAGGTTCCTGACTATCCAGTTGCTGAAAAATCCTTTAATTCCCATTTGACTATCTGACTGTAATCAGTTCATACTGCCTGCTTCCCAGGCCTATCTCCTCTCCGTGCTCGACTCCTGCCTCCCATTTCGTGTCAGGATGTACGATATGGAACTTGTCCTCCCCTTCGTGGGAATGCAGGCAGTCTCCATCCTTGTCTGCGATGATGTTGCGCGGAAGCACCGGTGCCGCCTTCACGAGGTCGGCGCACGCACAGTCGAGAGCCACCGGATCGAAAGATGCGGCTATGCCCAGGTCAGGGACAATGGCTGCATCGTTATGGTTCCAGCAGTCGCAGTTAGGCGACACGTTCATTATGAAGCTTATGTGGAAAGAAGGCTTGTCCTTCACGACGGCCAGGGCGTATTCAGCGATCTTGTAGTTGAGGGTCTCGGATGAGTCCCAGTCTTTCACGACGGCACCTTCGTGCTGGCAGACGGCCACGCACTGCCCGCATCCGACGCATTTGGAATAGTCTATGTGCGCTTTCCTGTCAGTGACCGTTATTGCATTATGGCGGCAGTATTTCTCGCAGATCCTGCAGCCGATACATGCGTTCTCATCTATCACGGGCTGAGAGGATGAGTGAAGCTCCAGCTTGCCCCCGACGCTTGCCGAGCCCATTCCGAGATTCTTTATCGCGCCTCCGAAACCTGTCTGCTCGTGTCCCTTGAAATGGTTCATAGAGATTATGATGTCGGCATTGGCTATGGCTGAACCGATCTTGGGCGCAGGACAGTATTGCCCTCCGACAGGAATTTCCTTGTAGTCGGTTCCGATCAGGCCGTCCGCTATTATCACGTCGCAGTGTGCGCCTATGGGATTGAATCCGTTGTCCATAGCGGCGTGGAGGTGGTCGACTGCATTCGAGCGGCCGCCCGAGTAGAGGGTGTTGCTGTCAGTGAGGAAGACTTTCGCTCCCAGGCTGCGCAGCAGGTCCACTATGGCGGCGGCATAGTTGGGGCGGATGTAGGCGAGGTTGCCGGGTTCTCCGAAGTGGATCTTGATGGCGGTGAACCTGCCCTTGAAATCAATGTCCTCGATGCCGGCCCGTTTTACCAGCCTGACCAGCTTGGTCATCATATCATTGCCCGGAGTTGTCCTCAGGTCGGTGAAATAGACTTTTGAAGTTTCCATAATGCGTGTTTTTATCCAGTCCTTTTGCAGTTATTTTAACGGAATGCCGAGGAATATCACCCTGTAAAGCCCCTCTCCGAGAAGGGCCAGTCCTATCAGGATTACGACGACCCCTGTTATCCTGTTGATCCACAGTATGCTCCGCATTTTTATGCGTTTCCTGAAATGCTCGAGCACAGCGGTTATGCTGGACCAGTAGACTATCGTCCCGGCAAATACTGCGGCGATGACAGGAAGCGCATCCCGGTGGCTCCCTCCTTCATCCGGGCCCAGCCCGAAGAAGGCAAACAGTCCGAAAATGGCCACGATGGCACCCGGATTCGAGAACCCCATTGCCATTGCCTGCAGGAAATCCTTTGCGGATACGCTGTGGCTCTGTTCGCTTTTGAGCTTCCTGAACGGGTCGGAAATCATCATAAACCAGCCTATCACGGCGACTAGTATGCCTCCGCAGACAAGGATCAGCTCCTTGTGTCCGTCTATGAAGTTCTGTGCTATCGCCAGTGCGGACAGTGCTATCATTGAGAACACTGTATCCACGAATGTCGCGCCCAGACCGGTGATGAATCCTGCCTTGTGCCCTTTGCTGAGAGTCTTCTGGATCACGAGTATGGCGACCGGCCCGATCGGGGCGGATGCGCATATCCCTATGATGAACCCTTTCAGGATGTCAAGCAACATACCACGACAACATCTATCCGTTTAACAAAAATCTTACAAAAATAATCATTAAATTCATATCTTTGCAGGATACGATGAGAAATATGTCAATATGAAAAAGCAGAAATTGCTCCTCTGGGTACTGGTGCTGCTGTCTGCGGCGTTGATGTCGGTCCCGTTCCTTGTGCCGCACTGCGGATTCTTCGCCCTGTTCGGGCTTGTGCCGCTTCTCTGTATGGACCGGATAGCATCTATGGAGGGTGTCAGACGGGTATGGATATACCACTATTCTGCATTTGTTCTGTGGAATGCGTTCACTACTTTCTGGGTATGCAACGCCACTGTCGGGGGAGGGATATTCGCCGTACTGGCGAACGCTCTTCAGATGTCTCTTATATTCGGAGTGTTCCGGCTCAGCAAGAGACACTTCAGGGGGGTGCTGCCATATATATTCCTTATGACGCTGTGGATAGCCTGGGAGAGGGCGTATTTCGATGCCGACATATCATGGCCCTGGCTTGTGCTGGGGAATTCCTTCGCCCGCAGCATAGAGTCGGTGCAGTGGTATGAATATACCGGGGCTCTCGGAGGCTCTCTCTGGGTATGGGCGTGCAACCTGACGATATTCGGTCTGATGGTGGCGCTCTCCGATGGAAGCTGGATGCGGTTCAACATAAAGGCCCGGGCGGCCGCACTGATCTGGACTGCCATGATATTTGCCGGGCCTTTCATCTGGTCGGCTGTGATATGGAACGGATACGATGAGAAGGAGGATCCGATGGAGGTGTATATCTTCCAGCCTGACATAGATCCGTACAACAAGTTCCAGGCATTGACACAGCAGCAGCAGAACAGTATTATACTTGACCAGATGGAGTCCTCCATTCATACCGGAGCGGATGAGTCCGGAAATGCTTCGCCCGTGCTCCTTCTTGCACCGGAGACATTCACGAGCGATGTAGTGGTCGGAGACTACAGTACCAGCGTGACATGGAGACGCTTTGTCTCCTTCCTTGAGGACAGACCCGGAATGAATATGATTTTCGGGGCATCTTCATATTCTGTGTTCACATCCCCGGAGCGCCCTTCATATACCGCCCGTCAGCTGCGTGATGGCAGATGGCTGGAGTCCCATAATTCGGCTCTGATGGTGGATGGGACAGGCAGGACCGAGATCTTCCACAAGAACAAGCTTGTAGTTGCAGTCGAGAAGACGCCTTATCCTGCGGTGTTCTGCAGGATAGATGACTTGCTCGGGGGCGTGATGGGACGGTGCGTGGGGCAGGACAGCATTTCCGTGCTGCATTGCGTCGCTCCGGATGATACGGTCGCTATCGGGTGCGCCATCTGCTATGAGTCGGTATATGGAGAATATTATACCGGCTATGTCCGCAAGGGGGCCGAAGTGATGACCGTCATCACGAATGACGCCTGGTGGGGCGACACTCCCGGATACAGGCAGCATCTGAGCTATGCCTCGTTGAGGGCCATCGAGACACGCAGAAGTATAGCCCGCTGTGCCAATACGGGCATATCATGCTTCATCGATCAGCGGGGCGAGGTGCACGATCCGTCTACATGGTGGCAGAAGGCTGTCCTTCACGGATACATCAACCGGAATGATGATATCACCTTCTTCGTGGCACACGGGGATATCACCGGACGGGTATGCACCTTTGCCGCAGGGCTGATCGCCCTCGCCCTTCTCGTCAGTCTTCTTGCAGCCGGGAGGCGGAAGTGAATGTCATCTCATCGAGCAGGTGGCCGGCTCCGGCTACCTTGTCAATTATGAACAGGACATATCGGATATCGAGGGCGATATTCCGGCACAGGTCAGGGTCGAAGACAATGTCGCTCATCGTCCCTTCCCATACTCTGTCGAAATTGATGCCGACCAGATCCCCGTCGGCATTGATGACCGGACTGCCTGAATTTCCTCCGGAGGTGTGGTTGGTGGCTATGAAACATACAGGGACAGTCTTCTTTCCGTCCTCACATATGATGGACCATCTGCCATAGTCCTTTGTCCTGTATATCTCCCGGAGCCTTTCAGGGACATTATAGTCGAATATTTCCGGATTGTCTTTCTGCATTATACCTTCGATCGTGGATGATGGCAGATAGTATGTCCCGTCGGAAGGGGAGTATCCCTGGACGGAACCGTATGCCACCCTAAGTGTAAGATTGGCATCCGGATAGAAGTCTTTTTCAGGTTCGAACTCCATCTGGCCTTTCATATAATCTCTGTACAGAAGGGTGATCTCACTTGACAGTCTGCGTATTACAGGGAGAATCCCTTCGGTGTACCACTCATTGAAAGCTCTGCCGAATTCCACGGCCGGGTCATCTGTCAGCGCGGTAAGGTCATATCCGGTATCTGTGTCAGTCCCGACCGTCCCGGCTAATGCCGTGCTGTCGGCGAAGACCGAGTTCCCGAACAGGGAGTCGGCCCATGTTTCCACTGATCCGTATTCTTCGAGGCTGCGGACGAAATATTCCGGCTTGAATCCGGCCGGTACATTCATGTCGAACATATCCATTACGGCGATGAACGATTCCTTGTCGATCGGCAGATAGTAGTCTTTGTAGAACGCCTCGGCAAGGTCTGACATCTCTGTCCTTATACTGTCTGCCTTATCTTCCGATGATGTCAGTATCGCCTTGCGCCGCAGCCCCGAGTACGCGACTGCAAATCTGGAGAGCTCTATCGCCATTGCAGTCTCTCTGTAATAGTCTGCGGCATAGGAGTATGGCTCCAGAAGCCCGTACAGGGAGTCCAGCTTTTCTATGATACCTTCATAGGCCGACCCTTCGGCCCATCTGCCGAAGCGGCTTTCATATTCCTTCTTGCTCTCTACAGTGCGCATCTTCCTGATCCCGCGCATCTCTCCCTGCCACTTCTTCCAGGAGTTGGAGACACTGGCGTTCTTGGATGAGTACTGGATCCTCACTTTCTGGCTCTGCGACATATACCTGTCCTGGATGTCCAGCCTGAGTGTCCTGAGTGCGATCTTGTGCGGATCGGAAATCTCCGATATGTATCTGACCCCTTCGGACATTATGTATTCACTGGTCCTTCCGGGAAATCCGTAGACGAAAGTGAAGTCTCCCTCATCCACCCCTCCGAGGGAGATGCTGAAATATTTCTTCGGCCTGTATGGCACATTGTCCTCTGAATATTCGGCGGGATTGTTGTCCCTGTCGGCATATATCCTGAATATGGAGAAGTCTCCGGTATGTCTCGGCCACATCCAGTTGTCGGTGTCGCCTCCGAACTTTCCTATCGACGATGGAGGGGCGCCGACCAGCCTGATATCCCTGAATACCCTGTAGACGAACAGAAAGTACTGGTTGCCGTAATACAGCGCCTCTACATCTGCCTCTATTCCGTTCCCCTCGGCCTTGATCATATCGGTGAGCGCCTTTGAGTTGGCCTTCACTACGGAATCCCGTTTGTGTTCGTCCATTCCCGGCTCATATCCTTCAAGTACGGCTTCCGTCACATCTTCCATCCTGTCCAGGAAACTGACGGTCAGGCCTTCGTTCGGCAGTTCCTCCGAACGTTCCATAGCCCAGAATCCATCCCTGAGATAATCGTGTTCCACCGAACTGTGCTTCTGGATCTGTGCGTATCCGCAGTGATGGTTGGTCAGCAGCAGCCCTTCCGGTGAGACAAGTTCTCCGGTGCAGCCTCTGCCGAAAAGCACGACGGCATCCTTCAGCGATGCCTGGTTTATGCTGTATATATCTTCTGCAGACAGTCTGAATCCTTTTGCCTGCATATCCCCGATCCTTTCCGAGATGAGGGATGGAAGCCACATCCCTTCATCTGCCCGGGCGTTGAAAAAAACTGCGGACAGCATCAACGATGCCGCCGCAGCAATAGTCCTGTATGTCATCCTCATCTGGATTCCGGTTATTATTTGAACAGTTCGTCGAGTTTTTCGTAAAGGGCAGGATCCTCTCCGAGGTATGCCGCCACCACCTTGCCTTCAGGGTCGATGAGGACCTTGCAAGGATAGCCCTGTACACCGTATGCGACGGTTATCTCATTTGAGTCCCCGTTGTAGAGATTGGTCCATGGCAGCTCGTATTTCTCCACTCCCTCTCTCCATTTCTTTTCGGAATCCCTGCAGTCTATGCCGACGATCTCGAGTCTGTCCTTGTATTTTTCATAGGATGCCTTCATGTCAGGGATGCCCTTGATACACCAGCCGCACCATGTGCCCCAGAAATCGATGAGGGCGTATTTGCCTTTGAACGAATCAAGGGTCATATATTCGCCATCGAGGTTCTTGAGCTTGAAGTCAGGCACCCTGTATCCCGGTTTCATCTTCTCCCAGTTCTCTTCGATGACAAGCTGCTCCTTGTTGCGCTTCACAGAGATATCGATCACTCCTTTCATCTTGCCGTTCCTTACATTGTCCCCGAGAAGCTCCACGGCGGAGAGACTCTCCTTCACAGGAAGCCTTGTGATGAAGAAACCGGAAAGCAGGTTGTCCGGGTTGGCCTTTACATATTCAGCCATATATGTATCGATTGCCTTGTCTGCCTCGTCTATCAGCGTGCTGATGGAGTCAGCCTTTTCCTTGTCTTCCTTGTATATCTCTCTCCACTCATCGTAAAGTGCATCGAGTTTCGATACAAGTCCGCTGTATTCAGCGGTATTTTCCATAGTGTCGTACAGTTCGGTCCCCGAGATCTTAAGGTCGGCAAGGGCACCTTCCACTGTCATGACATCTCCCGGGAGGAACAGAAATCCATCTGAATAGGCAGTCATCCTCTCTCCTGGAGCCGGTTTTTCAGCGAGGGTGATATAGAATGCCGCAGTGTCAGGTACAGCCATTTCAAAGTATCCCCCGGCGACAGCGACGGTGTCGGTGTACCGTGTGGAAGCTCCCTCTGCATCACTGACATAGACTATCAGTGTGTCTGTGTTGATGTCTACTTTTCCGGAGAGATTGTTCTTCGGACCTCCGCAGCCCGCGATCAGGGCGCAGACGCCGGCTACGGCCGGCAGAATGGTTTGTGCTTTCATTTCAGTCGTTTTATATAGGTTATATATCGATTTTCAGCCGATAATTCTCAAAATTATCGTTTTATATTGAAACTGCCAAAAATTTTTATCGGAAGCGTGCATTTACTGTTCCGTTGCGGCCGGCTTTATGAGACTGATGTATTTCCTGGCCACACGGCCTTCCCCGTCGACAAGGAATGTGAAAGGCAGGGATGACAGGTCGAACCTCTGCATTATGGTCTCCGCAAGTTCCGGTGCGGTGTTCCATATCTCATCCATATCTATCAGCACGGCCTTGCGTATCCGGATGCGCCTGCCGTCCTTTATGGCTGGAAATTCGGCTGCGAGCCTGCCGTGTCCCGCCACAAGGCTGTCTGCTGCGGCTATCTCGGCCTTGCATACCGGACAGCCTTCGGTGTGGAATATCACGAGCGCATTCTTCAGCCTGCTGATGTCGGCTTCCGTCCGGCGCCGCCTTGCATCCTTCCCTGTCTGCCTGTCCTTTCCTCTGGTGATAATTGTCACCGGGATGTCGAGAGGGTCTGGACGGAGTCCTGCAGGACAGAGCATTGACAGGTTTTTCATAAGCCGGGCCAGCCCTACTGTCTCCAGTGTATCGGATGGCCTGTTCCATATATCGCTGCGGGAAAGGATATATCTGTCGATGAAATCCACCGTGCCGCATTTATAGCTTTCCTTCCTCTGGCTTGAAATGTAGTACAGCAGATCCCCTGTCATCTGCCTGTAAAGCGAGGTGTCCCCTCTTTCCAGAGTACTGCGGGCTATATGTTCTGCGACTCTGCTTACGGCATTGCAGTCCATTGTGTCTTCCGCAGACTGGAATGTCCTGCGGTACATTTCCATCGCTTCATCGCTGCCGTATTCAAATTCTTCCTGACCCAGGTATATGGAAAGCAGCCGTTCAAGTGCACCGGTGTCGAGATTCCTGCCGGCTATCATATCGTCCGGGGTGACGAGAAACATCCGCGGGGTCTCGATGATGCCGTATTTCAATGTCATGTCCGAAGTCATGTCCGGATCCCACAGATGGCTGATGTGCACCGAAGGCGAGTCTATGTCAAGGTCGTTTTCCCTGTACCTTTTCCAGCTGTCGGGATCCCTTCCGGTATATATGGCGAAAAGGTTGATTTCATATCCGTCATTTTCAAGGGCATTGCGCAGCATTATGCTCTCGATCCGGCATTTCGCGCAGTCTGTGTCGTAGAAATACATGACGCTGTACAGACCGTCGCTGTCTTCTCCATTGTCACCGAATACTGTGACAGGGTCTCCTGCCGGAGAGTACAGGACGATCTCCGGTGCCCTCTGCCCGATCAGGGACCGGCGGTTGGTCTCCGCGAAGAATTCCGCTGCCCATCTGTCGGCTTCGTTCCTGAACATAACCTTTCCTCCGGCAATCCATCTGTCGTAGATATGGATGGCCACCGCATCGTCTCCCATTACCTTGGATGTTATGAAATGTCTGTATGTCAGTATCGTGACAGCCTGTCTTACAAGGGAGTCCCTGCAGGTGCCTATTATGAAGTCCGACTCCCTGAATTTCACTTCCGCCGGTTCACGTTCAATCGCTGCGAAATATTCATTGAGCCTGGCTTCCAGAGAGGCGGTGACGGTGCTGTCCAGCTGCGGTACGGACTGCAGAGACATTCCGGACATTCGTCCCGGGGCCATATATGCGGATACGGCCAGGAAGAAAATGGCGGCATATATGTGAAGAGAGAGTCTCATCAGATCTTCACCCCCTCCGGCAGGAATCTGGACGTGTCTCCATTGTGCTTGATTATGTCCCTTACGGCGGTGGATGATATGTGGGCGAATTCCTGGGCTGTCGGGATGATGATGGTCTCGATGTCGGGATCGAGCACCCTGTTGGCATCCGCTATCGACCGTTCCGTCTCGAAGTCTATCATATTGCGCACACCTCTGACGATATGTCTTATGCCGAGTTCCCTGCATGTATCCACCGTGAGATTGTCGTATGATATGATTCTCACCCCTTTCAGCCCGGAAGTGGCCTGACGGATGATTTCCAGCCGCTTTTCCGTTGAGAAGAAGCCTCTCTTGTCGATATTTATCCCTATGGCGACGACCACCTCATCGAACATTGTAAGAGCTCTCATAAGAATGTTCAGATGTCCTGCGGTGAAAGGGTCGAATGAGCCGGGGAACAGTGCTGTCCTTTTTTCCATTGTATAGAGTATCTTTGTCGTTTTCTGAATTCAGAGCTGCCAGTCTATAGGTGTCTTGCCCTGAGCCTCGAGCAGCCGGTTGGTCTTCGAGAAATGCCTGCAGCCGAAAAATGCGCCTCTGGCCAGAGGCGATGGGTGCGCAGCTTCAAGTACGTAATGTCTTGAGGTGTCGATAAGTGCTTTCTTGCTTCTGGCGAAATTGCCCCACAGAAGAAAGACCACCCCGCTGCAGTTGTCTGAAATGTACTTTATCACGGCATCTGTGAATTCTGTCCAGCCGATCCTGCTGTGGGAGGCCGGTGCACCTGCCCGTACTGTCAGTACCGCATTCAGCAGCAGCACTCCCTGCCTGGCCCATTTTTCAAGATGCGGGTAGCCGCTCATATGTATTCCGAGATCATTTTCTATTTCAGTGAAGATGTTCTTCAGGGAAGGAGGCGCAGGTACATTTTCAGGGACAGAGAAGGAGAGCCCTTCCGCCTGTCCGTAACCGTGGTACGGATCCTGTCCGAGGATGACGGCCTTCACCTTGTCTACGGGAGTGAGCTCGAATGCTTTGAATATCTGCCTTCCGGGGGGATAGATCCTCTCTCCTGCAGCTTTCTCCCGATGCAGGTAGGCCACAAGGTCGGCGAAATACGGTTTCTCGAATTCGCTGCTCAGCGCCCTTTTCCAGCTTTCCTCTATCTGTACTTCCATTTCGTAAATGTATTTGCCAAAGATGCTGAATTATTCGTAGCGGAGTGCATCTATCGGGTCGAGGGCGGCGGCTTTCTTGGCCGGGTACCAGCCGAAGAAGACTCCGGTGACAGTGCAGACTGCAAATGACAGTACGACACTCCACGACTGGATGGAGACAGGCCAGTTTGCAAGCCAGTTGATACTGGCGCATATGATACCTCCGATGATGATCCCGATGATGCCTCCCGTGATGCTTATGAGTATTGCCTCTATGAGGAACTGGGCAAGTATGTCTACGCCTCTCGCACCTACGGACATCCTCAGTCCGATTTCTTTTGTACGCTCTGTCACGGAGACATACATTATGTTCATTATCCCTATGCCTCCGACCAGAAGCGATATGCCGGCGATGCATGCAAGCAGCGTGGTGAGGATGCCGGTGGTCGTGTCCATCATCTCGCTCAGCTCCTGCTGGCTGCGTATCATAAAGTCATCCGCCTCGCCATCCTTGAGCTTGTGCTGCCTTCTGAGTATGTCCCTTATTTCCGCCGTGGCGTATTCTGTCATATCTTCTGATATGGCGGATGCGAATATTCCCTGGAAATAGTCTATGGCCAGAAGCCTTTTCATCACTGTGGTATAAGGGGCGAGGACAATTTCGTCCTGGTCCATTCCCATGGAGTTGTATCCTTTGGCTTCAAGCACCCCTATCACCCTGAGAGGGACCTGGTTTACCCTTATGGTCTCCCCGATCGGGTTCCTTCCGTCAGGGAACAGATTGTCCACAATGGTCTTTCCTATCACGCATACCTTGGCGGCTGTCTTTTCCTCGTGTTCCGAGAACATTTCCCCGTCTTCGATGACGAGCTGCCTTATGCTGAGGTATTCGGAGCCTACACCGCTGACAGATGCCGGATAGTTGTTGTTGCCGCTTACAAGCTGTCCGGTCGCGGATACATTCGGACTGATGTATGAAAGGTAGATGCATTCGTTCCGCAGTGCCGAGTAGTCCGCCGGCTTGAGTGTCTGCATTTCATCCGCGCTGAGCCGTACTCCTCCCCTCCGGTCTCCTCCGGCGTGGATCATTATGATATTCGATCCCATCGATGAGATCTCTTTCTGTATGCTCTGCTTGGCTCCGTTGCCTATGGCTATCATCGTGATGACAGCGGCGACCCCGATTATGATACCGAGCATAGTGAGGAACGCCCTTGTCTTGTTGTTGGCAATGGCCTTGAGTGCTATCTTGAATAGATTTGTCCAGTTCATTTCTGTAACATCGATAAGACGGGTCTGTTGAAATTGTCAGTCATCTTCGCTGGCAGGAAGGGAAGCCAGGGTCTTTTCCGCGGACTTGATGTCCGTGTTCACGGTATCTTCGATGATATGTCCATCCCTGAGTCTTATGTTCCTGCTGCTGTATGATGCAATGTCCGGGTTGTGAGTCACGAATATTATCGTCCTCCCTTCCGCGTGAAGCCTCTGCAGAAGTACCAGTATCTCGAAAGATGTCCTTGTGTCCAGGTTGCCCGTAGCTTCATCGGCAAGGATGACTGCAGGGTCGTTCACGAGGGCACGCGCGATAGCCACCCTCTGCATCTGGCCTCCTGACATCTGGTTCGACTTGTGGTTGAGCCTGTCACCGAGTCCCACCGCCTGCAGTGCCGTTATGGCCCTGCTGCGTCTTTCGGATGCTCCGATCTGGCTGTTGTACATGAGAGGAAGCTCGACATTCTCGATCGCCGTGCTTTTGGGCAGCAGATTGTAGTTCTGGAACACGAACCCTATCTTCCTGTTCCTCAGCACCGCTCTCTGAGACTTGCTCATCGATTTCACGGGGATCCCATCCAGAAGATATTCTCCGGATGTGGGAGTGTCAAGGCAGCCGAGGATGTTCAGCATAGTGGACTTCCCTGACCCGGATGCTCCCATTATTGTCACGAATTCCCCTTCGTGGATATCGAACGACACTCCTCTCAGGGCGTGTACCGTCTCATCCCCCACGATGAAATCCCTCCTGATATTCTGTAGTTCTATGACTTTCTTCATTTCGGTCGTCTGTCTGTGGCTGCCATACCTCCGTGCCGGCGCCTGCTATCTTTTCGGCGGTCCCGGCATGAACGGACTGCCGCTCTTCTTTGCCAGGGACTCCAGGCCTGCGAAACTTGCTCCGGCGATGATTTCCATACCTTCGTCTATGCCGCCTGTGATCTCGGTGCTGATGCCATCGCTTATGCCTGTGGTTACAGGGTGGGCGGTGAATACGCTGCCCTCTTTTGTCCACACCTTGGCAGCCCCTTCGCAGTCATTGATCCTGTCGTTCTTTCCGGCCATTGCCCGAGGGTCGAACCTCAGCGCCCTGGATGGTACGTACAGCACGTCATGGGCCTCCCTTGTGTAGATGGAGAGATTGGCTGTCAGCCGCGGCAGAAGCTTGAGGTCGGGGTTGTCCGCCGCTATGACCACTTCATAGGTGACGACGCTTTCCGTTGTGGTGCCTGTCACGGAGCTGCCTGATGAAGAACTGCCGAGCCTGATCTGTATGACACGGCCCTCGAATACATCGTCAGGATATGCATCCACCGTGAAACTTACTCTCTGGCCTTCTTTCACTCCTCCGATGTCTGCTTCATCCACATCTGCCACTACCTGCATCTTGGTAAGGTCAGCCGCGATGGTGAACAGGGTAGGGGTCTCGAACCCTGCCGCCACGGTCTGGCCTTCCTCGACAGCCCTGTCTATCACGATGCCATCTATCGGAGATGCGATGGTGGCGTAAGACAGATTCCTTTCAGCCTTGGCAAGTGCTGCCTCGCTGTTCTCGAAGGCGCTTCTAGCCATGGCGTAGTTGTATTCCGCCTGTTCGTATTCGGTGTCGCTTATCAGGTTCTTGTCATGCAGTCCCTTGCTGCGCTGATAGTTCTTCTCCTGGTAGACATATTCCGCCTTGTTGCCATCGTATGTGGCTCTGGCGGAGGCGAGGTCGCTTTCGAGAGTGACCTTGTCCATTTCAGCGATTATCTGCCCTTCCTTGACCGTGGAATTATAGTCGGCATAGAGTTTCGCGATGATTCCGGATACCTGGGTGCCCACTTCCACTTCTGTGACGGGTTCTATTGTGCCTGTGGCTGTGACGAAATATGCCACATCCCCTTTTTCTACAGGTACGGTGTCGTATGTGACCTGCTGCAGCGCCTTGCGCTTTCCTGCAGCCAGAATGACGGCTGCAGCTATGATGATGACAGCCGCTGTCCAGATTATCGCCCTTCTGATTCCTGTTTTCATTGTCTGCTTGTCTTAAATGATTGTACCGTGATCGTGTCAGTCGCTATAGCATAATTTCCTCCCCTGAATAGAACTTGAGCAGCTGGAGGTTGAGCACCGCCATATATTTGGCCTGGAGCACCTCCTGTTCCGCGCTCAGCAGATTGTTCTTTTCGGTGAGCAGTTCGACGGTGTTCTTCATTCCGAAATTGAACTGCTCGCTTACCAGGTCATAGCTGGCCTGTGTGCTCCGGAGCCGTTCTGTGGCAGCCGTATACTGAAGCTGGGAACTCCACGCATTCAGCCACAGACTCTCGATGGTCTTGTAAAGCTCCTTGCGGCTCTCCTTAAGGTCAAGCTCGGAGGTCTGCAGCTGGAGCCTTGCCTTTTCCACCGCGCTTCTGGTCTGCCTGTTGCTGAGAATCGGCACGTTCAGTGTGATCCCGATGGAGTTGTTCCATCCGTCGCGGATCTGCTCGGTGAAAGTGAAATCCGTCCCGCTCGTATGGCTTGTCCCTATTCCTGCGCTTACGGAAAGGGATGGAATGTATCCCGATTTCGCAATCCGGATGCCGAGTTCCGATGCCTCTACATTCAGTTCTCCGGCCTGGATTTCCGGGCGGATTCCGAGAGCAGCCTGGTACACCGTCTCCTTGTCGGGAAGAGGGGAGAGGATGTCGTTCTCGTCTATTTCAGGCAGGAGCAGTGACATTTCCTCGCTTCCTTCCAGTTCAAGCAGCTGCTTCAGCTGCAGCTTGTAGTCGCTCAATGTCGTCTGTGCCGTCACAAGCTGGTATCTGTCGTTGCTTACCTGCGCCTCGAGCTGGGCGAAGTCTGCCTTCGATATGCTTCCCGAGGCGAGCAGCTCCCTGCCTCTTTCAAGCTGCGCCTTGCTGACCTCGAGAGTGTTGCGGTTGACTTCCACGGACTCGTCTGCATAGAGTATCTGTATGTACACCTGGGCGATGCTTTCGAGGATGCTGTTGGCGGTCGAGTTCACATCCAGTTCCGCTATCCTGGTGTTCAGCTCTTCCTGTTTGACGGTCTTGCGGTTCCGGCCTCCGTTATATACGGTCCACTGCGCGTTGAGTCCGTAATTTCCGCTATAGCTGGTATTCGAATTAGACTGCAGGATCTCCGTCCCGCTGACAGTCGTGCTGTTTTCCTGGTACGGGCGGTTGATCACGCTCTGGCTCGTGGCGAATGAAAGGCTCGGGAACAGGGCCCCTTTCGCTGTCTTTATGTCCACCCTGGCGTTCTCTGCGGCTATGCGGCTCTTCTGGAGACTGATGTTTTCTTCAAGGGCATATTCAAGACATTTGCGGAGGGTCCATACCCCCGTGCTGTCAGCTCCGGAAGACTCCCCGTATACGGGAAATGTGTCCGCTGCATTCGCTGCAGCGGACACGTTTCCGTTGAAATGCATATCCGAGGTGTCCCTGATGAATTGTGCCGATGCCTCTGCCGGCTGTGTGCAGAGGCACACGGTCAATGTACAGAGAAATATCACTGCTGAACTTTTCATTTTTCCTTGTTTAAGGATGTCCCGTCACTGAATACGAACGAGATCACATCATCGATGGTTCGGACATATACAAACTCCAGGCCTTTTGTGTAGATTTCCTTGATGTCTTCCACATCTTTCCTGTTGTCTTCCGAGATGACAATGGTATTCACTCCTGCCCTTTTGGCAGCCAGTATCTTCTCCTTGATGCCTCCTACGGGGAGCACCCTGCCCCTGAGGGTCATCTCTCCGGTCATGGCCACTCCGCTGCGTATCTTCTTCCCTCTCAACGCAGATACCATCGAGCATACCATAGTGATGCCGGCTGATGGACCGTCCTTCGGGACGGCTCCTTCCGGCACGTGTACGTGGAGGTCCTTCCTGGCGAATTCTTCTGAAGTCAGCCCGGCCATCTGCGGATGAGCCTTGATGTACTGATATGCTATCTGTGCTGATTCCTTCATTACATCGCCCAGGTTGCCGGTCATGCTGAGGACTCCCTTGCCGTCACTGACGGAGCTCTCTATGAAGAGTATCTCTCCGCCTACGGCTGTCCACGCGAGCCCCGTGACAACACCCGGACCCTCGTTCCCTGCCTGCCTGTCATGGAAGCTGACCGGAAGCCCGAGGTATTCCTTCAGGTCGGATGCCTTGATGCCGGCCGGAAGAGTCTCTTCCAGGGCGATCTTCTTGGCGGTCACCCTCGCCAGTTTGGCGATCTGCTTCTCGAGCCCTCTGACACCTGACTCACGGGTATACTGCTCGATAATGGCCATTATCGCCTTCTTGTCTATCTTCAGCTGGTTCTTCTCCAGACCGTGCTCCTTGATCTGTTTCGGAAGGAGGTAATGCCTGGCTATCTCGTATTTCTCTTCTGCAAGGTATCCCGATACCTGTATCATCTCCATCCTGTCCCTCAGTGCCGGCTGGATCGTGGATATGTCGTTGGCAGTTGTAATGAACAGCACGTTCGACAGGTCATAGTCGATGTCGAGGTAGTTGTCGTGGAACGTGGTGTTCTGCTCCGGGTCAAGCGCCTCGAGCAGGGCGGATGACGGATCTCCCTTGAAGTCGCTGCTGAGCTTGTCCACCTCATCCAGGACAATCACAGGATTGGATGTGCCCGCCCTGAGGATGCCGTTGAGGATCCTTCCCGGAAGCGCTCCGACATAAGTCTTGCGGTGTCCTCTGATCTCGCTCTCATCGTGGACTCCGCCGAGGGCTATCCTTATGTATTTCCTGCCGAGAGCCCTTGCTATCGACTTGCCCAGGCTGGTCTTTCCGACGCCCGGAGGCCCGTAGAGGCAGAGGATAGGGGACTTCATGTCACCTTTCAGCTTCAGTACGGCAAGATATTCTATTATCCTGTCTTTCACTGTGTCCAGCCCGTAATGATCCTCGTCCAGCACTTTCTGTGCATTCTTCAGGTCCAGATTGTCCGTGGACATCTCTCCCCACGGCAGGTCGAGCATAAACTGGATATAGTTGTACTGGATGCTGTATTCCGGAGAGCTCGGGTTGTACCTTTCCAGCTTGGCCATCTCCTTCTCGAATATCTCCTGGACTTCAGCGGGCCAGATCTTCTCCTCCGCTTTCTTGCGGAATCTGTCGAAGTCTTCTGCATCGTCCATCCCGAGTTCCTCCTGGATGGTCCTCAGCTGATTGTTGAGGTAGTATTCCCTCTGCTGCTGGTCGATCTCGCTCTTGACTTTCTGGTTGATGTCCTGCTTGATCTTGAGCAGCTCGATCTGGGTGTCGAGCACTGCAAGCAGTTTCATCGCCCTGGTGCTGATCTCGGCATACTGCAGAAGCTGGACCTTCTCGAAGAAGTTGTCTACTTCGATGGTGGTGGCGATGAAATTGACCAGAAACTCGAAGTTATCGATGGACTTGAGGGCCATCGCCGCCTCTTTCGGAGCGAATGACGAGAATTTCAGGATGGAGGTCGCCTTCTCCTTGAGCGACTCTATTATCATCCTGATATTGTTGTCGTTCTCTTCCGGGACTATGTCGTGGAGGTAGCGGACCCTTCCGAGCATATACGGCTCGTATTCTTCGATGCTCTCCACCTCGAACCGCGAGAATCCCTGCAGGATGGCCGTAAGTGTCCCATCCGGCATTTCGAGCGTCTTGATGATCTTCGCCACCGTGCCGTAATTATAAAGATCCTCTTTCTTCGGGTCTTCCACTGTCACATCCAGCTGAGGTACAGCTCCTATGTATGCATTGTTCTTCTCCGCATCCTGTATCAGCCTGATGGACTTGTCTCTTCCTATAGTGATCGGATAGACCGTGCCGGGGAAGAGCACTGCGTTCCTCAGGGCCAGGATAGGGAGGGAATCCGGCAGCTCCGCCTCGTTCACCTTCATCGTGCCATCGCCCTGCATCACAGGAATGATGCTCACTTCCGCTCCCATCGGAGACAATATTTCTTTGATATCCTTCATAAATACTCCTTTTATACCTTATATTATATATAGGTGTCCGCACCATATCATACCGGCACTTCTGCCAATTTGGCAGAAACACCCTGTCGCAATGCGGGCCAGACATATCAGTCAATCTCTGTGCCATATCTGAATATGGCTGCAGAAAGCCTCCGGAGCCATTCTGAATAAGCTGATCTGCCGAAAAAACACCTGAAAAATATTGTATCTCAAAAAAAGATGTCTATCTTTGCACGGTTGTATTGGATTTAAATATTTTTGTTAAAAAGTTTATAACTATGACAAAGGCAGAAATTGTAAACGAGGTAGCTAAAGCGACCAGCATCGAGAAGCTGACTGTCCAGACAGTCATTGACGCATTTATGGAGAGTGTCAAGGATTCTCTTGCAAAGGGTAACCCTGTATATCTCCGTGGATTCGGCAGCTTCATCATCAAGCACCGTGCAGAGAAGGCTGCAAGGAATATTACGAAGAACACCACTATGACTATTCCCGCTCACGATGTGCCTGCTTTTAAACCGGCGAAAGTATTTGTGAACGTTGTTAAAAAATAATTTAAAACCTCTTTAATTATGCCAAGCGGTAAAAAAAGAAAGAGACATAAGATGGCGACGCACAAGCGTAAAAAACGCTTGCGCAAGAACAGACACAAGAAGAAGAAATAGTTCATCGTGTCTGCCATTTTAGCAGTCTGCTGAATGAGAAGGGCTGACCGGAGGTCAGCCTTTCTGTTTTTTGAAGTCTTATAATGTAAATTTCCTGAATGGAATCTGTAAAAGATCTTATCGTTGATGCCAATGCCGGCGGGGTGTCGATAGCTCTGATGGATAACCATCGTCTTATCGAGCTCAACCAGGAGTCAAGTCAGGGACATAATTTCGCTGTGGGGGACGTATACCTTGGAAAGGTCAAGAAGCTCCTCCCTTCCCTGAACGCGGCCTTCGTGGACATCGGAGACGAAAAGGAAGCTTTTGTACATTATCTGGACCTGGGCCTGTATTTCAAGGCATTTGATGAGTTTGTCAGAAGAAGCAATCCGAATTCGGACCTGAAGGGCATGTATTCCCATATAAAGATAGGCCCGGTTCTGGAGAAGGAGGGAAGGATAGAGAACGTCCTTTCTCCCGGACAGATGATCATAGTCCAGATAGTCAAGGAGCCGATCTCCACGAAAGGGTCCAGACTGACTGCGGAAATTTCATTAGCAGGACGCAACATTGTACTGCTCCCTTTTGCGGAAAAGGTGAGCGTCTCTCAGAAGATCTCTTCAAAGGAAGAGAAGAGAAGGCTTGAAACGCTTGTCAGGAATATCCTCCCTAAAAACTACGGCGCGATCATACGCACTGCGGCCGAAGGCAAGAATGCGGCAGTGCTTGATGCGGAGATAATGACGCTTGTGGACAAATGGGAGAAATCCTGGACAAAACTTGCACGGTCCAAGTCTGTGCAGCTGCTGTTCACCGAATACAGCAAGACCACCACGATCCTGCGGGATCTGCTCAACGACTCGTTCTCCAATATTTATGTAAATGATGAGAATGTCTATGAGGAGATACGCAGATACATATCTCTCATTTCTCCCGAGCAGGAGAAGATCGTGAAACATTACAGGGACTCGCAGCCTATCTTTGACCATTTCGAGGTCACGAGGCAGATAAAGAGTTCGTTCGGGAAGGTGGTACCTATCAGGCAGGGAGCATATCTTGTGATCGAGCATACTGAAGCATTGCACGTGATTGATGTCAACAGCGGTACGCGCTCCAAGAACAAGGAGCAGGAACAGAATACCTATGATGTCAACTGCTATGCTGCGGAAGAGATAGCGCGTCAGCTCAGGCTCAGGGATATGGGCGGAATCGTGATAGTGGATTTCATCGATATGGAGTCCAACGAGCACCGGAATATGCTGTACAGGCATATGCAGGAGCTGATGCAGAACGACAGGGCGAAGCACAATGTCCTGCCTCTGACCAAGTTCGGGCTGATGCAGATCACCCGTCAGAGGGTCAGGCCGGCCACCGAGATAAACACCACTGAAGTGTGTCCGGTGTGCCACGGCACAGGAAAGATATCGTCAAGCGTTGTCATAGATGAAGCGATAGAGAGACGTCTCGGCTATTATGTGAAAGAGAAAGGGATAAAATCTTTCGTGCTGAAGACAAACCCTATTCTTGGGGCCTATCTCAGCAGGGGGATCTTCTCGATCCTGCATAAATGGAAGAGCAGGTACAAGTGCAAGATCAGGCTTGTAGAAGTGACTGACTTCACGGTCCTGCAGAATGAATTCTACACTGACAAGGGGGACAGGCTGGACAGCTAGTCCCCCTTTCTGCCTTATTTTTCCCGTTTTTGTTTTTTATCTTTTCGACTCGGATAATCTGAAAATATAACATTTGCTTTCGATGCAATTAAAATTTTTCAGCTGTTCGGCCGTTTCCCTGTCTTTATGTCATTGATGCTCTGTGACACTTGTTGTTGACAAAATGCCCCGCAGGTGATGAAATATGCAAGATTTTTATATACGAACATATTATATAACAACAAGTAGTTATGAGAAAATTATTGTCGATTGCTATGCTTTTCTGCATAGCGTCAAGTCTTGCTTTGGCCCAGGACAGACGGGTTTCCGGCAAGGTGACTGATTCAGCCGGCGACCCCGTCATAGGAGCGGCGGTGATGCTCAAGGATGGCAGTACAGGTGCGGTGACCAGCAATGATGGCTATTTTACGCTGGAAGCTGATGAATCCGATGTACTGGTGGTTCAGAGTCTCGGCTACGAGACAGTGGAAATCCCTGTAGGAGTACGGTCTAACTTCACTGTTGTCCTGGAAGATGCAGTCCATCTTCTTGACGATGTGGTCGTGACCGGTTATCAGACCCTGTCCAAGGAAAGGGCTACAGGTTCGTTCGATATCATTGACAAGGCGCAGATCGAGAAGCCTGCAGGGAACATTGCCACCAGGCTCATCGGTTCCGCTGCAGGTCTTGTCGGGACTCAGGATGCGTACGGTAATCCGATATTCGAGATCCGCGGACGCTCCAGCCTCACGGATACACCTACCCAGCCTCTTCTCGTAGTGGATGGATTCGCCATAGAGGGAGGTTTCGATTCTATAAACCCTAATGATGTCGAAAGCATCACTGTCCTCAAGGATGCTGCGGCAGCCTCTATCTGGGGTGCGAAGTCGGCCAACGGTGTCATTGTCGTGACTACCAAGAACGGAGTGTCAGGGGGGGCAGGAACCAAAGTCACTGTTGACTATTCCGGTTTCTTCAAGGTATCGCCTAAGCTTGACCTGGACTATACACTTTCAGAGGCTTCGGTCAATGATGTGATCGACTACGAAATGTACGGATACGGCCGCTGGGATTCAAATATTTGGTTCCCTCAGGAATCCGATTACAGCGGAGGGTTCAGTACAGTATACGGACTTCTGAACGAGCACAGGCTCGGGCATCTTTCCGAGGCTGATATGAACGCAGCGATAGATGCCCTGCGCGGGAACAACAACCACGACCAGATCAGGAAATATCTTCTCCAGAACCCTATCGTCCATCAGGAGAATGTCTCCATAAACATTGCTACGGAAAGGTCCTCCACTACCCTGTCCCTGCTCTATCAGAATGACAGGCAGCATTACAAGAGGAACGACAGCAACAAGTATATGGTGAACTTCCGCAACAGGACCCACCTTTTCAAGTGGCTGGACTTCAATTTCAACGGATCCTATACCTACACCCAGTCAGACAACAGCGGATACGGGCTTCCGGGACTCTCCCCTTACGAGATGCTTGTCGATGAGGACGGCAACTATATACCGACTCATATGGAGTGAGCCTTTATTATGTGGACCGCCATGTGCCCGAGGGGGCCTTCCCTTACTCCGACTGGAGCTGGAACCCTCTGCAGGAGATGGACAACCGCAGCCTGACCTCCACAAGTTCCGTCGCACGTATCCAGGCCGGATTCACAGTCAAGATATGGAAGGGACTTTCATTTGACTCGAGGGTCCAGTACGAGATGATGGACTCGCATACACACAACTATTATAACGAGAACACATATACTGTCCGCAACGAGGTCAACACATCATCCACATGGGATAAGGAGACGAATGTCGTGACAGCGAATCTTCCTACAGGCGGGTTCCTCGACCAGAGCAGGACAAGAAGGGATGTGATCACTTTCCGTAACCAAATCAATTTCAACCATACGTTCGTCGACAGGCACGCTATCGCATTCGTCGCCGGTGTCGAGACCATTGACAACCGTTACCAGAGTTTCGGATCCCCGAGGACTTACGGATACAACGATGAGACATTGAGCGTGGGGAATTTCCCTAACGGCATAGGAGGTACCGGTGTCTACCAGCTGACCGACTGGCAGGACTACAACCTGACATTGGACTATCAGAATTCATTCTCCTATATGACGGACAGGTATTTCTCCGCATTCGGCAACCTTTCCTATACGTATGACAACAGATATATCGTATCCGGAAGCGCCAGGACAGATGCCTCCAACCTTATCACCGATGATCCGAAATACAGGTATTCACCGTTCTGGTCTGTGGGAGCAAGCTGGCAGATTGCCAACGAGTCCTTTATGGAAGATGTCTCCTGGATCGACCAGCTGACCCTGAGGGCGACGTTCGGATATAACGGCAACGTGGACAAGTCCACTACATTCAAGCCGCTCGTGAACATAAGTTCTTCTCCGAATGTCGTGACCGGTGAACTTACAGGCTCTATGTCCAGCTACGGTAACCCTACCCTCCGCTGGGAGAGGACAGGCACCTGGGATGTCGGAGTGGATTTCAATTTCTTCCGCAGCAAGCTCTACGGTAAGATAGATGTCTACAACAAGCATTCGGAAGACCTTATCGCTGATGTCACGATCCCTGCCGTCCAGGGAACGACCTCAATGCGTCTGAACAACGGAGAGATCCTTAACAGGGGATTCGAACTCGAAGTCGGTTCCGCGCTCAGGATATCCAGGAACGTCACCTGGGATGGTATGCTCACACTGTCTTACAATCGTAACAGAGTGGCGTCTCTCCAGCAGGAACCTACATATCCGTATGCTCTGGCGATGTATGCCGGTACAAGTTCTGCGTGGATGGAAGGCTATGATATGAGCACTCTCTGGTGCTACCAATATGGCGGACTGATAAATACGGGTACAGAGGACGCTCCGGCGATGAAGCCTACTATCCTCCACAAGAGCGGACTGAGGGAGACATTCGACACCTGGCCTACGGGTGAGCCTATGGATGTCTCGTATTATATGGGTGTCATGACCGCTCCGTGGAATATGTCTTTCTCGACCTCTTTCCACGTGTATGATTTCGACATCTCGCTGATCCTGACAGGCAAGTTCGGGCATAAATTCATGAGGGAGAGCTTCAACTATCCTGGAATAAGCGGCCGTTCTATCCCTAACGCCAAGTATTACGAGGTGGTGAACGGTGATCCGAACGAGATCATCCCTCTTCCGCAGACAGAGATTGAAGAACGTTATTATTTCTGGGACAGGTTCTATCCGTATATGTCCTATCTGGTTGCGGATGCAAGCCATATCAGGGTGCAGGAGATAAATGTAGCCTATAACCTTCCTAAGACAGCGGTGGCACGTCTGCGTATGCAGTCTCTCCAGGTCTATCTCCAGTGCAACAATCCGTTCAACATCTATTTCAACGGTTACGGGGAAGATCCTGAATTCGGCCGCGGATCGATGAGACTCCAGGCAGCCTACACTATCGGACTCAAGTTCAAATTCTAATTCTGACATACAATGAAAATAAGAAATATCATATTTGCGTTAGCCATAGCCGCTCCTGCGCTGGTGTCCTGCAACAAGTTCCTTGATGTGGACCCTTCGAAGTCGACGCAGAAGACCCTGGAGACGGCGGAACAGCTCGATGCCATACTCGGATCCTATTCAAGGTTCTATTCAGAGTATAACCATACGGCTCTGGCCTGCGATGATTTCGGGATATCCCCTGAAATCGAGGATGGAGGAGCCAGCTTCTCTCCGGTAAGCGAACTCGCCTTCATATTGTGCGATACCAGATGCACCCAGACGGCGCGTCTGCTCTGGGATGGTGAATACTCCAAGATATACTATGCAAACCTGGTGCTGTCCAATATAGATGATGTGTCCGGAGACCAGGCATATAAGGACAATCTCAAGGCGGAGGCGCATTTTCTCCGTGCATACTCTATGTTTCAGCTTGCCCTGGCGTATACACTGTATTATGACGGCACCAACGGGGACGAGCCGGGACTTCCTCTCAAGCAGACTACATCTTTCGAGGAAAGTGTAGCCCGTGCGAACCTTGCCGACACCTGGTCATTCATAGAGTCGGATCTTCAGGCTGCTCTCAGCGGCATTACAGCTCCTCTTGTTTCAGGCGGGAAGCGCCGTGTATGGCGAGGCACCACTGCTGCGGTCCACGCTTTCGCGGCGAGGTATTATCTTTATCGCGGCGACTATGCCAACGCTCTTGCACAGGTTGAAGCAGTGCTTGAGGAGACCAGTACGTTGAAGGACTACAATGACCCGGCCCAGATGTCATATTTCCCTAGACCGGATGAATATGAAATCAATGCCACGACAGGGACAAAAGAGACTGTGGAAGTATATTATCCGTATACCTGTCTCCAGTTCTACGGGTCCAACGGGTTCCCTGAACTCTTTGAATGGGAAGAGCTTCTCTTCGCCCGTACTTGTTCCTATGCTTCGTGGTGGTATATCCCGAGCGAGGGGCTGCTGGACAATTATGCAGTGGACCTGTCTGAGGAGACTCCTGAAGAAGTGGCTGAAGAGCTGGAAGATGGACAGGTGTATGACCACCGCAAGAATGACAGGAGGTTCGAGTTCTATATCTGCGAGGACTTCTCCCTCAGGTACTGCAGCCATGACCCTGCGTTCAGGTATCCGGGATACTGTCAGTTCTATTATGACAATATCATTTCAGGCCCTACGGTGTCCGAAATGCTGCTGATAAAGGCTGAGATCCAGGCTCGTCAGGGACAGTTTACGGAAGCTATGGAGACCCTGCGCCCGCTCAGGGCCGCCCGTATCAGGTCAGATGTTGATGACAGCAGGTTCTTCACCGTGTCTTCGCAGCAGGAGGCTGTCACGAAGATCCTCCAGGAGCGTCGTCGCGAGCTGGCCTTCACTATGCGCTGGTATGATATCAAGAGGCTCAACGCCAATGAAGACACTTCTGATGACGTCACTATTGTGAAGACTTTCTATCCTTACAATACTTCGACCGTACTGTCTTCAGAGGCACCGATCGAATACAGGATCGAACCTGGTTCACGGAAATTCGCGACCCCTATACCTGATGTAGAGATCACCAGGTCTGAAGGCGTGATACAGCAGAATACTTATTGATCAGTGTCAGGGCGGCCTTTCTATGGCTGCCCTGGCTTATCCACAATTTATAGAACGGAAAAATGAAACGTTTGTTTTATATCCTGTGCGGAGTAATATCTGTCGCAGCCTGTACTCCGGGGCTGCATAACGGCAAGGCTGACTTATCTGTGCTTTATGTCGGAGGCCAGCCGGATTACGAGACCTATTCTGTCCAGAAATCGGCTGAAGCAAGGGATTCTTCCGTGAGGGCGAGGATGGCGGCGTTCGAGACAATGCTCAAGGAGTATTTCGACTCCGTGGAGGTGATACGGGGCGATGACTATAAGCCCGAGATGTCCGAGGACTATGATGTCACTGTGTTCGACGGCCGTATCCCTGCTGTCAAGCCGCAGGTGATAGAGCGGGATGCGGAAGGCAATGTGATAAAGTATGTCAGGGCCCAGCTTCTGCCGGAGGATTTCGACTGTGCCGCAGTGACGATAGCATCTATGGGAGAGATTCTCGGCCGTGCGATAGGAAGCAAGAATGACTGGTACTGTCTCTGCCTTGATGCCCAGGCGCACAGTCTGGTAGAGGATCATCCTGTTTTCAAGGGGCCTTTCAAGACTAAGCTCACTTTCGAGAAGTGCCCGACTCCAGAGGATGCTTTCCATTATACCTATTACTATGATGGAGAGATGCCGGATTCGCTTATGATGTGGAGGGTCCAGACCAAAGGATACAAGTCTGACAGAGGTTTCCCTATCGGGATGGTGTCCCGTCCGTGGGGATACGAGGATTCTCCTGATGCGGAGTATATATCGAGCGGGGTATGTGCAAAGACTCTCGATGCGGTGGCTATCGGCCGTCACGGCAATTTCCTGACCTGGGGATTCGCAGCTTCTCCTGCCTATATGACTGATGAGGCGAAGGATGTGTTCGCGAATGCGATCTGCTATATTGCAAAGTTCAAGGGCCAGCAAATGCTTGCCCGCAAGTACAATGACAGGATCGCTACCAGAGAGTACCTTGCAGAGCTGAAATATATGGCATCTATGGAGCCTTATGAGGAGAGAGTGGAATGGACGGAGGAGTCCAATGAGGAAGGCCTGCGCAGGCAGAAGGAGGCTATGGCCAAGAAGGCGAGGGGAGAGAAGCTCGATGAGGAGGATACATATTTCCTGAATTTCACACCGCAGAAGCCTATGACTCTTGACGAGTATCTGGAAAGGTATGAAAAAGAGGCGTATGACATACTCGGGACGGATCTGGAGGCATATCCGAAGTATTATGACGAGAACAGGGACTATTTCTACGGAGGTAAAGGAATGTATGTGATGACAGTCGACACCACGTGCAAGGACTGGGGGATACCTAACAATGATATCCGTCTGCTCGACAAGGCCATTACCTGTCTTGAGACAGGAGAGGATGCGGAAAGGGCTGCAAAGGTGCTGGACCGCTATACGCTCTGCACATTCGATACTCCGGCGGAATGGAGGGACTGGTACGAGAAGTACAAGGACAGAATGTTCTTCACTGAGTCAGGAGGCTGGTACTTTATGATAGACGGACCGGCATATCTTCCTGGGAATGACTATCACGCCAAGGAAAGGAAGGCTGCGGAACAGAAGGCTTCCGGATCAGCGGAGCAGGCTGCGGATTCTCCTGTTAAGGTGTCTGCAAGGCTTGTAGATGATTCAGCAGGAAAGAGGATAGAGATCAGTTTCGGGATCAAAGCCGGATACCATATCTACAGGGAAGTGGCATCATCTGATGCATATATCCCGGTATCGGTGGAAGTGGCAATGCCTGAAGGCTGTTCTGCAGGAAAGCTGATAGCTCCTGAAGCGGAGAAGTACGGCTCGGCGGGAACGACTGTATACAGAAGCGATGTCACCATGTCTGTCCCTGTCAAGGGTGATGGCAAAGGCACTGCGAAGGTCACTGTCGGCTGGCAGTGCTGCGATGCGCATGTATGTATGATGCCCCAGACAGTTGACATTGATGTGACGATATAGGATGCCTTCTCCGGTACAAGTCCGGACAGACTGAATACCCCCGCGACATAGTCTGTTGCGGGGGTATTCAGTCTGCTTTACAGCTTTCGGTTCTTGTAGGACTCGATGCAGGAAGGTATTATCCTCTCGTAGGACGGATCGTGGAAGAGAGGGGATGAGATGATAAAGTCCGCTGTGCTCCTGTTGGTCGCGAAAGGCACGTTGTAGAGGGATGCCAGCCTCACCAGCCCCATCACATCGTTCTGATGCCCCTGCATTATGAGGTTGTCGCAGAAGAAGACAAGCATATCGACCTTGTATTCCGCGATCATAGCGCTGATCTGGGCATCACCTCCGAGCGGGCCGCTAAGCAGTTTCGTTATTTCAGGGCACTGGTCTCCAAGTTCTTCTCTGAGTGCCTCTTCGATGAGCCGTCCGGTTGTGCCGGTACAGAAAAGTCTGCAGGTTTTCAGGGATCCTGCATTGAAACGGACCCAGCTGACCAGTTCTGCTTTCCTGGCATCGTGGGCTACGAGTGCAATGTTACGTATCATATCCGTGTAATTAAAAACAGGAACAATTATACGAAAAATATCGGTTTTTTATGTATTTTTGCGCCCTCAAAACCGGAAATTATGACTAAGGAGCAAAAGGCAGGACATATATCGATGCTTGCAGCAAGCATTATGTGGGGACTTATGTCCCCTGTCTCGAAGGCTGCCATGAATTCCGACGCTGTATCCTCTCTGCTTGTGGCCGACGTGCGTATCTTCGGGGCGGCTGTACTTTTCTGGATCATTTCTCTTTTCTTGCCCGGAGAGAAAGTCGAGGACAAGGGAGACTATGTGAAGCTGTTCTTCGCGGGACTTTTCGCGATTCTTCTCAACCAGTGCGTCTTTGTGACAGGTGTCTCAATGACATCCCCGGTCGATGCGTCAATCATAACGACCACTCTTCCGATAGTGACAATGATCTTCGCGGCAATATTCATCAAGGAACCGATAACCGGCCTGAAAGCCGGAGGAGTGCTGCTCGGGGCCTGCGGTGCCCTGCTGCTGGTTTTCGGCAACCGCCTTCTTCCCGGCGCATCGGATCAGATCAGCAGTGCAGCCCGGTCGTCGAACCTGTCCGGAGACCTTCTCTGCTTTTTCGCACAGTGCTCGTATGCGATCTATCTTGTGATATTCAGGGATCTTATAAAGAAATATTCTCCGGTGACACTGATGAAGTGGATGTTCACCTTTGCATCCATAGTGCTGCTGCCTGTTTCAGCCAGAAGTCTCGCTCTGACCGGCTGGGACTCCATTACATTGACTGAATATGCCGAACTGGCTTATGTACTTGTGTTCGGCACTTTCCTGTGCTATCTGATAGTGCCTGTAGGGCAGAAGTATCTCCGCCCGACCCTTGTGGCAATGTACAATTATGTGCAGCCTGTGGTGGCCACCGTTGTCGCGATCATCTGGGGAATGGACAGCTTCAATATACTGAAGATCCTGGCCGTCATACTTATCTTCGGCGGAGTGTTCCTGGTCAACAAGAGCAAGGCCCGGAATGCCGAAGACAACGCCTGATCCGATATAAAATTCGTATCTTTACGGAAAATATCCGAATATAATGAGACATTTTGTGCCTGCACTTGTGGCTGCCGCCGTTATGGTCGCGTCCTGTTCTGAAGGATTCAGATATACGGTCTCCGGGAGCGGCCCGTTCTTCAGCAGATATGAAGGGGATTATGTATATCTGGTGACGAATCATGAATGGAGGGTGATTGACTCGGCTATGGTGGGGAATTCCTCTTTTCATATCGAAGGCGAATGTGACTCTGCGGAGATAGTCTATGCATATCTCGGGAAGGATATGTCTTCCGCGACCAATATCGGTAATCCTTTCATATTGGAAGAGGGAGATGTCAGGGCGGTCGAGAAGAGCGAGGGCTGGTACGGCTTCACCGGGACCCCGTCCAATGACAGACTTGCAGATATATTTGCAGAGTTCCGCTCGATAGCGGATGACAGAGCTAAGCTGGATTTTCTCGCGGGCGAGATTTCACGGCATCATGATATCTTGGGAGTCAGTCTTCTGTGTGATTATTACATATTGTCCGGAGGAAGTTCCATCACTGCGGCGAGGCTTATGGAAGGATTCCCGGAAGAATTGAGGCAGACTCCATCAATGCTCTTTCTTGAACAGCTCGTGTCGCGTGCAAAGACGGATGTGGATGGAAAATATATGGATATTGAAGGGGAGTCCGTTGACGGTGCTGTCATAGATCTGGCATCGGTCGTAGACCGTGACGGGGCTATGTATGTCCTGCTCGATTTCTGGGCGACATGGTGCGGTGCCTGCAGAGAGTCGCTGCCTGATCTGAAATCTGCATATTCCGAATATAAGGGAAAAGGATTCGATGTCTATGCCGTGTCTTTTGATGGCGACAGGGAACAGTGGTCGGATTTTGTCCATGAGAACGGACTCGGCTGGACAAATGTCATAATTGACATACCCGCGTCAGGCTTCCGCGATGTTCCTGAAGTCGCCGCCTACGGTGTGAACGGGCTGCCGTGGAACTATCTCATCGACTGCTCTACAGGAATCATAGTCGGAAAGAACCTCTATGGAGAAGCTCTTTTCTCCAGGCTGTCCGGGCTTCTCGGGAATTAATGGTACAATTATGTCCTGAATTGAGTAAATTTGCGCCCTGTTAAGCAGAAATCATAAATGACCGTTGAAAGAAGCAAGGCGGAATGGGGCCGCCGTTATCTGAGTTTTGTCGTAATACTGTTTGTCATCGCATTGGGGACTTCGCTCTCTATCAGGGCCAATCTCGGTTCATCCCCGATATCCGCACCTCCATATATCCTGTCCCTCATACCTGGAATCGGGCTGACAATGGGTCAGCTGACGATATGTATGCACGTCTTTTTCATCACAGTCCAGATATTGCTGTTGAGGAAGGACTTCGAGAAGCGGCAGTTCCTCCAGATTGTCGTGTCTTTCCTTTTCGGGTTCTATACTGATTTCACGATGTGGCTGACCGGCTTCCTGCAGATCCCTTATACAATAAGTCCTCTGGCCGGATATCCTCTGAGGTTCCTTGAACTTCTGGCAGGAGGAGCCATTCTCGCCTTCGGTATAGCCTGTGAGGTGAGATGTGATTCTCTGATGCTTGCCGGGGAAGGTTTACCTCTGGCCATATCGAAGTTCCTCGGGAAGGATTTCAGCAGGGTGAAGATATGTACGGATACTTTCCTGGTATCTGTAGGCGTTGTATTTATGTTTGTCTTTTTCGGCAGGTGGGACTGGAAGATGGTCGGTGTCGGTACCATAGTGTCTATGTTCTATGTCGGATATATGGTCAGGGTGTTCTCTCCCCATATAGGCTGGCTCGACCGGATATTCATCCCTGCATGCGAACGTCACGGTTCCGGGACTGCTGCAGATACCGACAGCTGGGGAGACTACTGTGTGGTGACGGTGGCCCGGATGTACGGCAGCGGGGGTAATGCTGTCGGAGAGGAGGTCGCGCGCAGGCTCGGCTGTCCTTTCTACAACAGGCAGATCATAGATATGGCAGCGGAGCAGATGGGGTATTCGCCGGAATTCGTGGCACAGAACGAACAGAATATCTCGACTGCAAGACTCTGGGAGATGATCCTTGCTGACAGCAGTATCCCGATGTCGATGAACCCTTCAAAGGATGATGCGATCTATGTAAGCGAAAGCCGGACTGTCCGGGAGCTGGCACATCAGGGTCCTTGTGTGATCCTCGGCCGTCTTGGCAACTGGATCCTCAGGGACAATCCTCACGTACTGAAGGTCTTTGTCGGATCGGACAAGGAATTCGCCGTAAGGCAGGTGATGGACAAGTTCCATATCAGTGCCGAAGAGGCGGCGTCAAAGATCGACAGGGTGAACATCGGCCGCGCCAACCACTGCTGGCAGTACACAGGAAAACAGTGGCTGGATATCAGCGGCTACGACATAGTGCTCAATACAGGACGTCTCGGCATAGATGGCGCAGCGGATGCCATCATCACTGCCGTGCAGTCTCTTCGAAAATGACTCCTGATCCTTTCCCTGCCCGGTCCTTCTGTTCAGGTACACATCCTTCTGAACCCCGTACATTGTCCTTCTGAGCGGCCGTACATTGTCATTCTGAGCGACTTCTCACTGTCATTCTGAGCGAAGCGAAGAATCTGAAACAGAACGACTTTCCTGTCCTTCTGAGCGGCCGTTCATTGTCATTCTGAGCGAAGCGAAGAATCTGTGCCTCGTGAGATATGCACCGGCAACCCTCAATATACGCTCCCAGTGGCATCATCGGGGTGCATATCTCTATGCAAATGTCGAGATATGCGCGGTCAACCATCGATATACGCCTTCAGTGGCATCTTCGGGGTGCATATCTCCTTTGGAATCACCGATGGCTGCCAATGTGGAGGACCAATGTGGTACTCCAGATCCTTCACTTCGCCTGCGGCTCCGTCTATGGTGACACAGAAACGCTTTTGTTCAGGATGACATAAGTCGGCTTCGTCTATGGTGACAAGAAATGTCTTTCTGAGCGCAGCGAAGAATCTGAAGAAGAAGGGCGGGACAACGGACCACGAACAAGTTGAATTTGTATCTTGTTGAAATACAGGTTATTACAAAAATCGATCGTTCGTGGTCCCCACTTTTTTGAGGGGACCTCGAACAAGGTTATTTTGCATTGTGTTGTGTCTCAATGAATTACGAAAAATTGATGTTCGCGGTCCCTTCGCCGAAGAGCGCCTCTGCGCACGGACCCTTCAATTTACGTTCTGTATGGCATTATCGGTGCTTCAGATCCTTCACTTCGCCTGCGGCTCCGCTCAGGATGACAGAAGGCAACTCCGTTCAGGATGACAGAAGGCAACTCCGTTCAGGATGACAGAAGGTGACTCCGTTCAGGATGATAGAAAGCGGCTGCGTCTATGGTGACATAAGGGATATTGGAGGGGAGATGAAAAAAGGGTAAGCTGAATACATCGCACCGCTACAACCACCTACCCTTGCTACCTTCCGGTCCTGGGGGATTCAGCAGGAGCTGGTCGTGTATGACTTACCCTTTGCAAAGGTATATCAAATTTTCTTTCCGGCAAAATATATCTGCTGTTTTGTGCAGACAGACCTTATTTTCCGAGGCTGTCGAAGATGAGAGGAAGAATGTCATCTACTGATGAGAATTTCCAGATCTTTTCCTCCCCGACGAGAATGATGGAGATATGATGTCCTCCTCGAGACTGGTACTCAGCCATTACCTGACGGCAGGCACCGCAAGGGGTCGCCGGTTCCGGACAGAGCTTTCCTCCCGAAGATGCGGCTATCGCGATCGTTTTCATCGGAATGTCCGGATATTCCGATGCTGCGTAGAACATTGCTGTCCGTTCCGCGCACAGGCCGGACGGGTAGGCGATGTTTTCCTGGTTGGCGCCTGTGACAACGGTTCCGTCATCAAGCCTTACTGCAGCGCCGACATTGAACCGGGAATACGGGGCATATGAATTCCTTGTGGCTTCTATGGCCTTGAGAGCCAGTTCACGGTCATCATCAGGCAGTTCATTCAGACTGCCGAATTCCGTGTAGACAATATTTATCTCTCTCCTGTCCATTGTCTGATATTCAGTGTTACTGTGCATTCCCTTCTGCGCATAGTCTATCGGCGCAGGATCCTTTGCTATGGTTGCGGAACTTGACTATATTTGCAGCCAAATATAGTAAAAATAAATTGAAACCTTGTATGGACCGGTGTGACGGAATGAGCGGAAACATCGGAATGCAGGCTGAAGGGACGCCGAATGAATAATAATGATATGACAGGTAAGGAAAACAAGGACATAAAGGTGTGCATCGGGCTGAGCGGTGGAGTGGATTCGAGTGTGGCGGCCCTTCTTCTCAAGCGGCAGGGATATGATGTGTTCGCCCTGTTCATGCAGAACTGGAACGATGCCTCGACCACCCTGCACGGAGACTGCGAGTGGGAGGAGGACAGGTTTGTCGCAGAGATGGTTGCCAGAAAGATCGGGATACCTTTCTATTTTGTCGATCTGAGCAAAGAGTACCGCAGGAGAGTTGTCGACTATATGTTCGAGGAATATTCCCGTGGCCGTACTCCTAATCCGGATGTGCTGTGCAACAGGGAGATAAAATTCGATGCATTCCTCAAATGCGCACGGAAGCTCGGGGCGGATATGGTCGCTACCGGCCATTATTGCCGGAAGGAACGGCTGTCCGGGCCTGATGGCGGTCCGCTGACGGATGCTGATGGACATCCGGTCTACAGGCTTCTGGCCGGTTCCGATCCCAACAAGGACCAGAGCTATTTCCTCTGCCAGCTGAACCAGGAACAGCTGTCCAGGGCTATGTTCCCTATAGGGGATATAGTGAAACCGGAGGTCAGGAGGCTCGCCCGCGAGGCGGATCTCCCGTCTGCTGACAAGAAGGATTCGCAGGGGATATGCTTTATCGGGAAGGTCGACCTTCCGACATTCCTGCAGCAGGTCCTTCAGCCCAGAGAAGGGGATGTAGTGGAGGTCTATGATGCATATTATGCAGAAAATGACCAGTATCGGTTCTGCAGGGATCTTCTCGGGACCCTTCTTCCGGATGATGTCATATCGGGAACGGATGCTGGCGGGGAGGCTTGTGATGTGCCTGCCGGAGACGGGGAATATGTCCCGGGACAGCCGCGCTATGATGCTGCTATGATAGCTGCTTTGTCAGATGAGCAGCTGATCCGTCTTTCTGAGCCGGTAAAATATGACATTACGTTCGAGACGGAGACCTACCGCAGCGGAAAAAGGCACATAAAGAAGACAAGATACAAGGACAATCCGTACGGAAAAATAATCGGAAGACATAATGGGGCGCAGTTTTACACCGTAGGGCAGCGCAAGGGTCTCAATATAGGCGGGCACAGGGAGCCTGTCTTTGTGATAGAGACGGATGTGAAGCGGAATATAATATATGTAGGGGAAGGGGAGTCGCATAAGGGGCTGCACCGCAGCTGTCTCAGAGTCATGCCGGAGGATATCCACTGGATACACGATGATCTGGAGATGGACATTGGCGAGATACGCAGATACCGTGTGAGGATACGTTACCGTCAGCCGCTGCAGGATGCAGTGCTGATAAGGAGGGATTCCGGAATGTTCATCCTTTTTGATGAACCCCAGCGCGGAATTACTCCAGGTCAGTTTGCCGTATGGTATGACGGGGATGAACTGTGCGGGTCCGGCCCGATAGCGTAGGTGGTCTCGGCGTAAGATATTTTACGGATTTGTATACCATATTTACAGTTTGATGCCAGGAAACGGTTTGCCGTTCCCCGGCATTTTATAATTTTGCATTCCCGAAATTTAGAATAGTTATGGTGGTCAGGAAAGGCTTGATGCTTTCAGCCTGTATGGCAGGAATATTCATCGCCCGGATAGAGACTTATGCCGGGAACTGTATGGAAAAGGATTGGAACGCTGTCATAGAGAGTTTCTGTGACGGTGATGGATCAGTGGTCATAGATGAGAAAAAGCCTCTGGAAGAGGCGGTTGTAACCGGCACGAGGAATGCGGTGGACATAAGGCATCTGCCTTTTACAGTGTCTGTCATTGGAAGGCGGCAGATTGAACAGTCATATGAGTCGTCCCTGCTGCCTGTACTCTCGGAGCAGGTTTCCGGACTGTTTGTCACCAGGAGGTCAATGATGGGGTACGGAGTCTCTGAAGGGGCTGCCGGAGGTATCTCGATGCGTGGACTAAGCGGAGGGTCGGGACGGATGATGGTCCTGATCGACGGACATCCGCAGTATATGGGGCTTATGGGACATCCGATATCGGATGCATACCAGTCGTTCCTCGCCGAGAAGGTCGAAGTGCTCAGGGGGCCGGCATCGATGCTCTATGGCTCCAATGCAATGGGCGGAGTGATCAATATAGTCACAAGAAAAATGGATTCAGACGGGGTAAGGACAAACGCCCGTGTCGGTTACGGCTCATATAATACTTTGGAGACCGAAGTGACCAATATGGTGCACAAGAAAGGGTTTTCCAGTGTGGTGAGCGCCTCGTACAACCGTTCGGACGGCCACAGGGATGATACAGGGTTCGAACAGTACGGAGGATATGCGAAGCTCGGTTATGAATTCTCCGACAGCTGGGATGTCTCGGCCGATGTGAACGTGACGCATTTCAATGCCTCCAATCCCGGTACGGTCGCAAGTCCCGTTCTGGATGCCGACCAGCGGATTACAAGAGGGATGACATCTGCGCGTCTGTCAAACAGTTATGAAAAGACATCCGGCGCTCTGAGCTTCTTCTATAACTGGGGGGACCATTATATCAATGATGGATACGAACCGTCCAAGGGGGAGACTCCTCTCGATTACCGCTACCGTTCGCTTGACGATATGATGGGAATATCGCTTTACCAGAGTGTACAGATGTTCAAGGGGAACAGGCTCACTGCGGGAGCTGACTGGTATCGTTTCGGAGGAAATGCCTGGAATGATATGGTCGATGCGGTCTCGGGAGAACCGGATGGAAGGACAGAACCGATAGCGGATGTCGTCCTGCACGAGGTGGCGGCTTATCTGGATTTCCGTCAGAATTTCGGGCACTGGCTGACACTGGATGCAGGAGTGCGGATGGACCATCATTCCCGTGTCGGGACAGAGTGGGTGCCTCAGGCAGGTCTTTCGTTCCATCTTCCGCATTCCATTGAACTGAAGCTTTCGGTAGCGAAAGGGTTCAGATATCCGACCGTACGCGAAATGTATATGTTCCCTCCCCAGAATGACGGGCTGCAGCCTGAAAGGATGTGGAACTACGAACTGGCGTTTTCCCAGACCATGGTCGGTGGTGCTCTGCGTTACGGGGTGAATGTCTTCTATATCGATGCGGACAATATCATTATGACGACAAGGGTTGACGGCCGTCCCCGCAATGTCAATTCGGGTAAGCTGGACAATGCCGGAGTGGAACTGGAGGCGGCATACAGGATTTCCGGGAACTGGTCTGTCGATGCCAATTACAGTTATCTGAATATGAAGAATCCGGTTGCAGGTGCGCCTGAACACAAGGCATACGCGGGAGCATCTTTTGCTGAAGGGCGCTGGAGAATATCCACGGGGCTGCAGTACATCAACGGCCTCTATACGGCTGTCTCGCCTGATCCGGTGCAGAAAGAGAATTTTCTGCTGTGGAACCTCCGTGCAAGCGTCCGTCTGACAGACTGGCTGAATTTCTTTGTCAAGGGCGACAACCTTCTTGCTCAGCAGTATGAGATCAATGCCGGTTTCCCGATGCCGGGAGCGACCTTTGTCGGCGGGTTCGATATTTCGTTTTAACTATCGGTTCTGCCGATAGCACCTATCGGAAATTTCCTTTGCAGCCGCTTTGCCGTTACCGGAGGAGCGGCTATTTTTGCGTCCGTTTTTGACAGGACAGATATTTGAGATAATTAAAACGAAGTGGTTATGGATTCACAGATGATGATCTGGGCGGCGGTTATCGCTGCAGCTATAGTAGTGATGCTTGTGCGGACTTTCAGCAAGCCAAGGGAGACAGTTGTCGGTAATGACCATATCTTTGATGAGGAGACAGGGCAGAGAGTGAACAACTGGAAATACACTACAGAGGATGATGGAGAATAGTGCCATACTGCAGCCGGGGTCTTCCAGAGATGCGGAAGCGGCCCATCTGACGGTGAAGGATGCATGTGTCTTCCTTTCGGAATATGCTTCCGCCCTGCTGGGCTGCGGTGCGACCTGTATCCGTATAGAGAAGAATGTACAGAGGATGGCAGAGACTCTGGGAGTCGACTACTCGATGACGATAATGCCTGCCACTGTGCAGATAACAGTCTGGGACAAGGACAGACAGCATTCCTACAGCAATATACAGAAGATCCGCAAATCCGGGACGAGCTTCAATATCAATACGCAGCTGAGCCGTCTGAGCTGGGATCTCCATGATGGCAGGGTGGGATTCAGCGAGGCTGCCGGCAGAATGGAGAGAATACTTCAGACGCGTCCTGAGAACAGGTGGCTCGTGCTTGTCCTTGCATCCGTTGCGAATGCTTCTTTCTGCAGGCTCTTCGGAGGGGATTTCATTTCGATGGGGATAGTCTTCATCGCCACCCTTGTCGGGTTCCGGATCAGGCAGATGATGCTCGAGGACAAGATCGACATAAGGCTTGCGTTCGTCTGTGCATCATTTGTCTCTTCCGTGATAGCATCGGCCGGATACGTTTTCGGACTTGGCTCCACTCCGGATATCGCTCTCGGGACAAGTGTCCTCTATCTCGTACCAGGCGTGCCCTATCTCAATTCGATGAGCGACCTTCTGGATGGACATTATATAAGTTTCCTGAGCCGTTTCCTGGATGCCACGGTGCTGACCGTGTGTCTGTCGGCGGGCCTCTGCGGAGGATTCCTGGCAATGAATCTCAGATGGTTTTAATTAAGGATTTTCTGGTATTATGGATATTATATTCGGTACTTTGCAGGACGCTTTTTTCGCGGCCATTGCTTCAGTTGGATTCGCCAGCATCAGCAATCCTCCTCACAGGATATATCCTGTCTGTGCAGGAATCGCTGCAGTCGGTCATTCACTCAGGTATGTGCTTATGAATGCCACAGGGATGCATCTCGTGCTTGCAAACCTGTGCGCAGCGACTGTTATCGGCCTTCTTGCCGTTTTCCTTGCGCCGCGTACAAAGGCTCCTGCCGAGGCTGTCTCCTTTCCGGCTCTCCTGCCGATGATTCCCGGGATGTACGCCTACCGGACTTTTCAGAATCTCATACTTTGTCTTACCGGAGGTGAGGAGGAGTTCCACCATTATTTTTATCTTTGTGGTTCGAACGGGCTTACCTGTCTGGCCGTGCTGCTGGTGATGGCTATCGGGGTCACTATTCCGATATTCATTTTCAAACGTATTTCCTTCAGGGCGACCCGACAGATCTGACTATATGGAACTGAGACAGCTGAAATATTTCGTAAAGGCGGCGGAGACATTGAATTTCTCTGAGGCGGCCAAGGCTTTGTATGTGACCCAGAGTACATTGTCACAGCAGGTCCGCCAGCTGGAGGATGAGATCGGGATACAGCTGTTCGAGCGTTCCAGCCATAATGTCATTCTCACCGAGGCCGGCCAGGAGATGCTCCCATACGCCATTGAGGCTATCCACAGCGCTGCGAGCTGTGTCGACAGGATCAATGACCTCAAGCAGATGCTTACGGGTACGTTGAAGATAGGTGTAACTTACACTTTCATTCCTATCCTGACGGAGACAGTGGATGAATTCATGAAGCAGTACCCCTCCGTCAAGATAGATATCTGCTGCAAGCCGATGGAGGAACTGATGCAGCTGCTCGAGAAGAGGGAGGTGGATTTTGTCCTGGCCTTCAAGCCGACGCGGCGCTATCCTGACATCAATTCCTATACCCTGTTCTACAACAAGCTTTCCGCTATAGTACGCACCGGGCATCCTGTGGCTGACAGGCATTCCATCTCTCTCAAGGATCTGGCGGCCTACAGCCTGATCATGCCTGCGAAGGGGCTGCAGTCCAGAAATGCCTTCGATGCCATTCCATCAAGGGCTGACTACGAATTCAGTATCCGGGCCGAGCTCAATGAAGTGAATGTACTCCTCCAGCTTGTGCGTAAGAGCAATCTTGTATCCGTCCTTTCGGAAGCGACAATCCATAACGAACAGTTCCTGAAGGCAATCCCGATCGATGCTCCCGGAAGCGAGATGGAAGGCTGTGTCCACGTCCTGAAGAACACCTACCGCAAACGGTCGGCCCAGGAATTCATCCGCCTTCTCAACTCCTCCTCCGCAATCTCCGAATTCCGTTCAGCTTCGCTTTAGGCTCGGCATCAGCATGGATCTGATAGTTAGCACGGGCGAACAGCCCCTCCGGAAGTCTCATCATCTCCTCTGCCTTTCCGGCGACGAGCGCCCAGTAGAGTCTTGAAATAAGTACATTGCCTTCTTTACCTCTATGTTCGGGACCCCAAGGCTGTATATTCCGGATCACCGGGAATACACTGTGTCTCATGCAGGAAAGAAGTCTCAACCTGACCTTCCGGAGCTGGCATACTGTCTATCCGAGCATTTTCCTGCATTGTCTAAGGGAGCGCCAGTACACTGTCGTTCTGAGCGAAGCGAAGAATCTGTACCGAAGGCCCTTAGAGCCTGTGCGCAGAGACGTTGCCGGACTGACGTCTCTGCGCACAGATGATGCCATACAGAGCATATATTGAAGGGTCCGTGCGCAGAGGCGTCGGCAGAGACGCGTCTCTGCGCATAAAACAACAACTCTCTACGAGGATATCAGTTCATCGACTTTCCCCTTTTGCCTATGCAAACTGAGACAGCGTCTGCCCTGGCAGAGACCGAGGGAGGACGGGAGATATGCGCCGGCGATCCGTGATATACGCTCTGTGTGGCATCAGCGGGGAGCATATCTCCGGAGATGTGTACAGGGGAGAACAGGGTGCATAGAGCAATAAGGAACGGGATGCGGAATAAGGAAACGGGATGGGCACGGCAAGGCGCGGAATGATGGAGCGGTCAGGGCAAGACGAAGACAGATGAGACTATGGAGTAGCTGGCGCCGGACATCACCGGCGGCTGCCAATGTGGAGAACAAATGTGGTGCTCCAGATCCTTCACTTTGCCTGCGGCTCCGTCTATGGTGACAAGGAAAGGCTTCGTTCAGGATGGAACAACGGACCGCGAACAAACCGAATTTGTATCTTATTAAAAGACAGGCCGTTACAAAATATCGTTGTTCGCGGTCCCCTCAAAAAAGTAGGGACCACGAACATAGTTATTTTTGCATTATATTGAATATCAACGAGTTACAAAAAGTTGATGTTTGCGGTCTGCATACCGGTGCGGGGCATCAAGCCGTCCGCGACAACAAAAGTTAAAAACACATGGTTTCCCCGGTGATCCGAAAAAATATGCCCCTTCTGCCATCCTTCTGTGTCTCAGTTGTTCTTGTTGAGGATGATCAGGGCGGCGATCACTCCGGGGATCCATCCGGCGCAGGTAAGAAGCAGGACGATAAGGATGGAACCGCAGCCCTTGTCTATCACGGCGAGCGGCGGGAAGATGATTGAAAGCAGTACTCTCCAGAATGACATAATCATCGGATTTATGATGGTTCAGGGACCGGCAGGAAAATTACATTTGTAGGCCGGTACAATAAAAATCAAGATACAGATGTGACACAGGTCTGCAGTCTTGACATCCGCAAAAATAGTATTTTTACGCGTATTCCCAAAGAGAACAGCATAATTTCTCGGAAAATCAGGGATTGCCGGTAAACCCTATGTCAGTTGCAAGAACAACTGGTACAGGACCGTTGAAGTGCTCCAGATCCTTCACTCCGCCTGCGGCTCCGTCTATGGTGACAGAAAAGAGGCTGCGTCTATGGTGACAGGACGGTCCCGCAGCCGGTGCGAGGCATCAATCCATCCGGGATGCAGGTCTGCAGCAAGTACAAAAGAGGTGACCTCGCGTATTGAAGTCACCTCTCTTTTCATATTATTTTATTCTGAAGGTCCTAGAACATTTCAGGATCGTTGCCGTTGTCTGCAGGCTCGCTGTAGTCGGTGCGGCTGCTGTGACCGCCTTTCGGTCCTCTTTCAGGACGTGGTCCGCGCGGTCCCTTGCCGTTCCCTGCCGGACGGTCTCCGCCGCGACGGTCATTGCCGTTACGGCGCGGCCCTCTGTCACCTGCTGCAGGGCGAGGTCTGCGTTCTGGCTCGACATAGCCTTCAGGCTTCTCGATGAGGGCTTTGCGGGAAAGTCTCATCTTGTTTGTCTTAGGGTCGATCTCGAGCAGCTTGACATCCACTTCATCTCCTACGCTGAGGACATCTTCGACCTTGTCGGTCTTGCCCCAGTCTATCTCCGAAATGTGGAGCAGTCCCTCCTTGCCTGGAAGTATCTCGACGAATGCTCCGAATTCAAGGATGGATACGACCTTGCCGCGGTATACCTGTCCCACTTCAGGCACTGCACATATACCGTTGATCCAGTCGAGAGCCTTGTCCATTGATTCCTTGTTCTCTCCGAAGATATCCACGACTCCTTCGCTGACACCGTTGTTCTGCTCCTCGGTGATGGTGATTGTGGTACCGGTCTCCTTCTGGATCTTCTGGATGACCTCCCCTCCTTTTCCGATGATCGCACCGATGAATTCTCCAGGGACACGGAGCTGGATGATACGAGGTACAAACGGCTTGTAGTCAGCACGCGGCTCGCTGATGGTCTTCATCATCTCGCCCATTATGTGCATCCTGCCCTGACGCGCCTGCTCAAGAGCTTTCTCGAGGACATCGTATGAGAGTCCGTCTACCTTGATATCCATCTGGGTGGCTGTGATACCATCCTTTGTTCCTGTCACCTTGAAGTCCATATCTCCGAGGTGGTCTTCATCTCCGAGAATGTCGGTGAGTATAGCGTAGCGTCCGTTAGGGTTCTCCTTGTCTGTGATAAGTCCCATTGCGACACCGGCGACAGGTTTCTTGATCTTGACTCCGGCATCCATCAGTGCAAGGCATCCTGCGCAGACTGTAGCCATCGATGATGAGCCGTTTGACTCGAGAATGTCTGACACTACCCGCACTGCGTAAGGGTTTTCAGGAGCAAGCGGCACCATAGGCTTGAGAGCCCTGAATGCCAGGTTGCCATGACCGATCTCGCGACGGCCTACACCCCTCTGCGCCTTGGCCTCTCCAGTGGAGAACGGAGGGAAGTTGTAGTGGAGCACGAACTGGTCGGTGCCCTGGATGAGCACTTCATCCCTCTCCTTCATATCGAGCTTGGTCCCGAGGGTCACTGTCGCAAGCGACTGTGTCTCTCCTCTTGTGAAGATCGCTGAACCATGGGCGCAAGGCAGGTAGCCTACTTCGCACCATATAGGACGTACTTCATTGCATTTACGTCCGTCCAGACGGATCCCTTCATCGAGAATGAGGTTCCTCATCGCGCGTTTCTCGACAGCGTGGTAGTATCTTTCCACCATCATTGTCTTTGCCTCGCGCTCCTCTTCCGGTATAGTCTGGTAGAATTCTTCCTTGAGTGCATCGAAAGCATCCGTCCTCTCGTGCTTGCCGCTTCCGCTCTTTGCTATGGCGTAGCACCTGTCGTAGCAGAATTTCTCGACAGCTGCGCGGAGCTCCTCGTCATTCTCCTCGTGGCAGTATGTCCTCTTGACGGTCTTGCCTGCCTCTTCCATAAGCTCCATCTGCACCTTGCAGTGCTTCTTGATCTCTTCGTGTGCGAACTTGATGGCTTCCAGCATTTCTGCTTCGCTGACCTCTTTCATTTCTCCCTCGACCATCATAATGTTGTCGTAGGTAGCTGCTACCATAAGGTCAATGTCAGCATCTGCCATTTCGCTGAAATTCGGGTCTATCTTCAGCTGTCCGTTGATCCTTGCGACACGGACTTCCGAGATAGGTCCCTCGAACGGGATGTCGCTTACTGCAAGTGCGGCTGATGCTGCCAGCCCTGCAAGCGCATCCGGCTGTATGTCCTTCTCTGCCGAGATAAGGTTTACAGTCACATACACCTCTGCGTGGAAATCCTCCGGGAACAGCGGCCTGAGTGCCCTGTCCACGAGTCTTGCGATAAGGATTTCATAATCAGAAGCCTTTCCCTCCCTCTTCATGAAACCGCCTGGAAATCTTCCGGCAGCTGCGAATTTCTCTTTGTAGTCCACCTGAAGAGGCATAAAGTCCACATCCTCTTTTGCATCCTTTGCGCAGGTGACAGCTGCGAGAAGCATTGTGCCTCCCATCTTGACTACTACCGCTCCGTCAGCCTGTTTTGCAAGCTTTCCGGTCTCAATCTCTATTACCCTTCCGTCGGATAATTCAATCTTCTTGTTGATAATGTTCATTACATTTCGTTCAGCCAGCCTCCCCCTATGGGAGTTGATTAATAATTTCTGCTGCGTACATTGTATCTGTTCGTCCGAATATCGTGAGTCTCGGAGCCCGCCGCCGGCTGATGGTTTGTTAGCGGCTCCGGAAGATCGTCCAATGTTGTAAGGTATTGGATTTTCAATAAAAATGGGGAGCTCAGCAGGGAGCACCCCATCAGGTCAAGGCAATATTTTCCTTATCGACGGAGACCGAGCTCCTTCACGATTGTCCTGTATCTTTCGATGTCGACTCTCTTGAGGTAATCAAGAAGACGACGCCTCTTACCTACGAGCTTCAGAAGTGAAAGACGTGTGGAATAGTCCTTCTTGTTGTTCTTCATATGCTCGGTAAGGTGAGCGATACGGTAGGAAAATAGTGCGATCTGGCTCTCTGGAGAACCTGTGTCAGTATTAGACTTTCCGTACTTCGCGAAAATCTCCTGCTTCTTTTCGGCCTGTAAATATTCAGCCATTTTCACAAGATTTTAGAGGTTAATAAAAATTTAACAGCCGTTTCCGGCCATCCCGGAAGGGGATTGGTCAAAAACGGCTGCAAATTTACTGATTAATTTCGATTATCCAAAAACTTTTTTGCCGTAAAATGCCTTGAATCCGTACGCCTTGCGGCCTGTGTCATCTGACGGAGAATTCTGCCGACATTACATCCCTTGAATTGCCGCCGGTCATTACAGTGAACCTGCCCGGCTCCACGATCCTTTCCAGGTCCTGGGTATAGAATGCAAGGTCATCGGCCGTGAGCCTGAACTCGATGGTCCGGCTCTCTCCCGGCTGGAGCGACACTTTCTCGAATCTTTTGAGCTCGCGGAGAGGCCTTGCAGCCGAGCCTGTCATGTCGCGGACGTAAAGCTGGACGGTCTCCGTGCCTGCAGTGCTGCCTGTGTTTGTTACGGTTACGGATACTTTGACCGGTGTGTCGAGGCTGTATTCCCCGTCTTTCCCGGTCAGAATGTATTTCTCTTTCTCCACTGCCGGATCCGAATACGAGAACGAAGTGTAGCTGAGTCCGTATCCGAAAGGATAGAGCGCGGTCCAGTCTGTGTCCATATAGCAGCTTGCATACTTCTGCCACCTTCCATCTGTCGGCCGTCCGTTAGGAACTTCATTATAGAAGAATGGCATCACCCCGGAATTGCGCGGGAATGAGATTGTCAGCTTCCCGGATGGATTGACATCCCCGAAAAGCACATCCGCAACTGCATTGCCGGCCTCTGTGCCCGGGAACCAGATGTTAAGGATGGCATCCGCGTTGTCTGTCTCCCAGTCAAGTACAAGCGGACGTCCGGTGCACAGTACGAGTACGACCGGTTTCCCTGTCCCGACCAGTTCTTTCAGAAGGTCCCTCTGTGCATCCGGTATAGTCAGGTCCACTCTTGATGCTGATTCCCCGGACATTTCCGCAGCCTCCCCGAGTACGGCTACGACCACGTCTGCATTATTCGCGGCCGTCACAGCCTCCGCAACCATCTCTTCCGCGCTCCTCGGATCCCTGTCTACATCCTTGCCCTGGTTCCTTGACACCCTGTCCATATCAGGGTCGTAGAAGAGGTTGGAGCCACGGCTGTAGCTGACAGCCGATGGGTCGGATACCGCTGCCCTTATACCTTCGAGGACAGTCACCGGTGATCCGGTGTCAGCCCCCACAGTCCAGCAACCGAGCATATTGGCCTTGTTGTCCGCCAGCATTCCTACAACGGCTATCCTTGTATCTTTACGGAGAGGGAGTATCCCGTCATTCTTCAGGAGGACGAAACTCTCCGCGGCGATCTTTCTCGCTTCAGCCCTGTGCTCCTCGGTGAATATCCTGTTCTCAGGGTCGCTGCAGCTGCAGAACTTGTAAGGGTCATCGAAAAGTCCGAGACGGTATTTCGCTTCAAGTATCCTTCTGCACGCCGTGTCTATGTCCTCTCTGCTGACAAGCCCTTCATCGTATGATTTCTTGAGAGTGCCGATAAATCCGCCTGTCACCATATCCATATCCAGGCCTGCCTTGAGCGCCCTGGCCGAGACTTCCTGCAGGTCGCCCATCCCGTGGTTGACAGCCTCTCCCACTGCATTGTAGTCGGCCACGACGAATCCATCGAATCCCCACCAGTCGCGGAGCACATCATTCAGCAGGAAGCTGTTCAGCGCGCATGGCACTCCTTCGACCTGCTGGAATGCAGACATGACCGAGGCCGCTCCTGCATCCACCGCTGCCCTGTATGGTTCCATATACCAGTTGAACATACGGTAACGGCTCATATCGGATGCAGTGTAGTCCCTTCCTGCATCGGCCGCCCCGTACAGTGCATAATGTTTCACGCAGGCAAGGATGTCGGAATCTCCGGTCAGATCGCCCTGATAGCCGCGTATATATGCCTCTGCGATCCTCGCTCCCAGATACGGGTCTTCTCCGGACCCTTCTGCGACACGTCCCCACCTGGCATCATGGGCGATGTCCACCATCGGGCTGTAGGTCCAGCAGATGCCCATGGCGCTGGCTTCGATGGCGGATATCCTTGCCATCCTCTCTATCGCTGCCGGATCCCAGGTGGCAGACAGCCCGAGAGGGATAGGGAATACCGTCTTCTGGCCGTGCACCACATCCAGCCCGAATATCAGAGGTATGCCTAGCCTGCTGTTGACTGCAAGTTCCTGGATCTCCCTTATCTTGGCCGGGTCGGAGATGTTGAACAGCCCTCCGATCTGCCCTTCTGAAATCAGTCCGGCTATGTCTGACTCTTTTGCCGGGCCGGTAATGATGTCGGACGGGGCGGTCGGCAGGTTGAGCTGTCCGATCTTCTCCTCTATTGTCATTCTCTTCATCAGGCTGCCGATGAACCTGTCCATCTCCCTGTCCGGGTCCGCATTGTTTCCGTACAGGAGTGCGGCTGCTGAAAGCATCAGCATCAGCGATATAAACTTCTTCATATTATTACGTGTGTTAAAATGTCCGTCTGTCTTGTCTGATATGGAGCTGCCGGTCTGGCAGACAAAAATACATCTAATATTTGTAAATGCGCATACACTTCTTAATTTTGTCTGCTGAACGGCTGTGCCGGCCCTGGTGGGAGCCGTCGGAGTGTACGCTACGGACGTGCGGTGATATGGACAGACCGGAGAAAACGGAACTGGAAATGGATGGAAAAATATACAGAGACAGCGAGATAGGGGACATAATGCTGCGCAGGAGCAGGAGATGCAGGCGGGTGTCGATAAGGGTCCACCCGGTGCGGGGCGTTGTCGTGACTGTACCTTATTATGTGCCTTATGAGGCAGGTGTTATGTTTCTGCTGTCGAAGAGACAGTGGGTGTTGTCGGTGATGGCCAGGCAGAAGGCGGTATCTGTACCTCCGGCCGGGCCCGATCCGGCAATGACGGAGGCCCTGCGCCGTGAAGCGAGGCGATATCTTCCGGAGAGGCTTGCTTCCATTGCGGCAAGATACGGCTTTGTATACGGCCGTCTGGCGATCAAGAACAACAGATCCAACTGGGGCAGCTGCTCGACAAAGGACAATATCAATCTCAACCTCAGGCTGATGCAGGTGCCTGAACACCTGAGGGACTATGTGATGCTGCACGAGCTCTGCCATCTCCGTCATCATGACCACGGTCCCGGGTTTCATCGTCTTCTGGAAGATCTGTGTGCCGACTATTTCGCGACAGTGGAGATTGTACGCGGAAAGACAGTGCGTACTTATCCTTTCCCTCTGACCGCGCGTTCCGGATATCCGGTCAGCAGGTCGCTTGAAAAGGAGCTGAAGGCATACCGTCCGGTATGATCGTCAGGTACGGCGGTGTGATCATCCGCTCTTGCTTTTTATATTTTTAATTCATAAATTTGTTGCCGGTTCTCTTCCGGACGGCCCGGTTCTGCCGGATTGCAGTATGTCCGGAGACTGAAAATGAATGATATGATTATGCGCGGACAGCTTTCACTACTATCTCTGTTGCTATGGAATCTTGCTGAAAGGACTCCAGGGGTGAGAGGTGCATAGCAGTACCGTCTGCACATATAGGAATATATGAATGAACACCGCCCTCCAGAGTCCATCTGGAGGGCATTTTTTGTATAAGATATGGATCAGAAGCTTTATGTATTCGACACCACGTTGAGGGATGGGGAACAGGTCCCCGGGTGTCAGCTCAACACTATCGAGAAGATCGAACTTGCAAAGTTGCTTGAAAGTATGAAGGTGGACATAATCGAGTGCGGATTCCCCGTTTCAAGTCCGGGCGATTTCAAGTCCATAGTAGAGATTTCGAAGATTGTCACCGAATCCACGATCTGCGCCCTGACGCGTGCGGTGGAGAAGGATATCGATGTGGCGGCCGATGCCCTGCATTTTGCGCGCCGGCCGAGGATCCATACCGGGATAGGCACTTCGGACTATCATATAAGATACAAGTTCAACTCAAACAGGGAAGAGATTCTGCAGCGGGCGGTCGCGGCGGTGAAATATGCCAGGAAATATGTGGATGATGTGGAGTTCTATGCAGAAGATGCCGGCAGGACGGAGAACGAGTACCTTGCAAGGGTGGTCGAGGCTGTGATAGCGGCCGGGGCGACAGTGGTGAATATTCCGGACACAACCGGTTACTGTCTTCCGGAAGAGTACGGAGCCAAGATAAAGTATCTGGTCGACAATGTCCCCAACATAGACAAGGCCATAATCTCCACCCATTGCCACAATGATCTCGGTATGGCTACGGCAAATACCCTTGCCGGGGTGATGAACGGAGCCCGTCAGGTCGAGGTGACTGTCAACGGTGTAGGCGAGAGGGCCGGCAACACTGCCATGGAAGAGGTGGTGATGGCCGTGAAATGCCGCAAGGACATACCTGTATATACGGATATCGTGTCCAGGATGTTCAACAAGGCCTCCCATTCTGTCTCCACTCTTATGCGTATGCCTGTCCAGCCGAACAAGGCTATCGTGGGACGTAACGCCTTCGCCCATTCTTCAGGAATACATCAGGATGGGGTGCTGAAGAACAGGGAGAGCTATGAGATCATTGACCCGGCGGATGTAGGAGTGAACGATTCCACTATAGAACTGACGGCGCGCAGCGGAAGGGCCGCCCTCAAGCATCATTTCCAGAGGCTGGGCATAGAGATGAGCAAAGAGGAGCTGGATGCATCCTATCAGAAGTTCCTCCAGCTGGCTGATGCGAAGAAGGAGATCAATGATTCCGACCTCCTGATGCTCGCCGGTGTCACCCAGGACAAGATCGCCCAGAAGATACGGCTGAAATATCTGCAGGTGGTCTGCGGAAAGAACGCTGTCCCGATGGCGACAGTCAAGCTGGTCATAGATGGGGAGGAATGTACGGCCACTTCAAGCGGCAACGGCCCTATAGATGCTGCGTTCCAGGCTGTGAAAAGTCTGGTGCACAGAAAGATAACTCTGGAGGAGTTCCTTGTTCAGGCTATTACCAGAGGCACGGATGATGTCGGGAAGGTACATATTCAGATAGAGAACAGGGGGAACATCTATTACGGATTCTCGGCCAACACGGATATCGTGACGGCTTCCGTCGAGGCCTACGTGAATGCAATATCCAAGATTCTCTGACATTATGGGACAGACGCTGTTTGACAAGATATGGGACAGCCATATGGTCATGGAGATACCTGATGGCCCCGATGTGCTTTACATTGACCGTCACCTTATTCACGAGGTGACTTCTCCCCAGGCTTTCAACGCATTGAAGGACAAGGGAATGAAGGTGTTCCGTCCGGAACGTACGTTTGCGACGTGTGACCATAATACCCCTACTCTGCATCAGGACAGACCGATAGAGGACCCTGCATCTGCGGAGGCTGTGGCCGCCCTTGCGGGAAACACTGCCGCCAACGGTATCCGTTATTTCCCGCTCGGCGATCCCGGCAACGGAATAGTTCACGTGATGGGTCCGGAGCAGGGGATTGTCCTGTGCGGCCAGACTGTGGTGTGCGGAGACAGCCACACCGCCACGCACGGAGCGTTCGGCAACATCGCTTTCGGCATTGGGACAAGCGAGGTGGAGATGGTGTTCGCCACGCAGTGCCTTATGCAGGCCAGGCCCCGGCAGGCGAGGATAACCGTCGATGGGAAGCTGCGCAAGGGAGTGACTCCGAAAGATGTCATCCTCTATATAATTTCGCGGCTCGGTACGGGAGGATGTACAGGATGTTTTGTGGAATATGCTGGCGAGGTGTTCCGCAATATGAGTATGGAAGGCAGAATGACTGTCTGCAATATGAGTATAGAGATGGGTGCGAAAGGCGGCCTTGTCGCCCCTGATGAGACGACGTTCCGGTATATTGAAGGCCGTCGATTCGCTCCATCCGGAGAGGAATTCGATATATGTGTGGAGAAGTGGAGACGGCTCTATACAGATGAAGATGCTGTCTTCGACAAGGAATACAGGTTCGATGCGGCCGACATACCGCCTATGATTACATACGGGACCAATCCCGGGATGGGGATGCCGGTGGATTCCGCCATACCGGATTCTGCCGTCGGGTGCGATGACGCCAGTTTCGACAAGGCCCTGTCGTATATGGGGTTCAGCAGGGGGCAGAGACTGGAAGGTTTCGGTATTGACTATGTCTTTCTCGGAAGCTGCACCAACGGCCGCATAGAGGATTTCAGGGCCTTCGCATCCGCCATCAAGGGCAGAAGAAAGGCTGATGGGGTCACGGTATGGCTGGTGCCCGGGTCTAAACAGGTAGAGAAGATGATCGAGGAGGAGGGGATAGGTGAAATCCTTAGATCGGCAGGATTTGAACTGAGGCAGCCGGGCTGTTCTGCGTGCCTGGCGATGAATGCGGACAAGATACCCGAGGGTAAATATGCCGTCTCTACGTCCAACCGTAATTTCGAAGGCCGGCAGGGGTACGGTGCAAGGACGATCCTTGCAGGCCCTCTTGTAGCGGCGGAGGCTGCCGTGACAGGCCGGATCTCCCTTCCTGTCATTATGGACGCCGCGGAAGATCCAGGAAGAGAAATAGACCATAAGACTGAATGATATGCGGAAAATAGTGACAATACATTCTCCGGCTGTCCTTGTGCCGACAGCCAATATCGACACTGACCAGATAATCCCGGCGCGGTTTCTCAAGACAACCTCGCGGGAAGGGTTCGGGAAGAAGCTTTTCTACGACTGGAGGTATGCCGCGGATGGCAGCCCGGTCCGGAACAATATCATAGACCGGCAGCTGTGCTGTCCGGAAAAGGAGGCCGGCGGATCCTCCGGGAGATGCATACTTGTGGCCGGAGACAATTTCGGCTGCGGCTCCAGCCGTGAGCATGCCGCCTGGGCGATAGCGGATGCCGGTTTTATGGCTGTAGTGTCATCCTCGTTCGCCGACATATTCAGGAACAACGCCCTTAACAACGCTTTGCTGCCGGTACAGGTAAGCAGCGATTTCCTTGCATCGCTGATGGCGGCAATGGAGGCTGACCATACGCTTGCGGTGGACATTGATCTGCCTGCCCAGACAATTTCGGCAGAAGGAGCAGGGACGGAGCGGTTCAGCATAAACGGATACAAGAAGGAGTGCCTGCTCAAGGGGTATTCGGATATCGACTACCTTCTGGCGCATAAGGACAGAATTGTCGAATATGAGGAGAGACACCGGTAGCCATCCGGAACATAAGGAAGTTTTATATTTTTGATACAATGAAAAAGACGATAGCAGTGCTCCCGGGAGACGGAATAGGCCCGGAAATAATATCTCAGGCGGTGAAGGTGCTTGATGCAGTCGCGGAAAGGTATTCGCATGAATTCATTTACAGATATGCAGACATCGGAGCTGCAGCGATCGACAGCTGCGGGGAGCCGTATCCGGATACTACCCACCGGATCTGTATGGAATCGGATGCCATCCTGTTCGGTGCGATAGGGGATCCGAGATATGACAGCGATCCATCCGCGAAGGTCAGGCCGGAACAGGGGCTTCTGAAAATGAGGAAGTCACTCGGGCTTTATGCGAATATCCGTCCGGTCAGACCGTACGCCAGTCTCCTGGATGCTTCCCCTCTAAAGAATGATATCGTGGAAGGAAGTGATTTTGTCGTGGTGAGGGAACTTACCGGCGGAATATATTTCGGTGAGCCGAGGGGTCGTAGCGAGGCAGGAGACAGGGCGTTCGACACTTGTGTGTATTCCGCCGGGGAGATAAGACGGGTCGCGGAAACAGCATTCGGATATGCAAGACGTCGGAGAGGGCGGGTCACCCTTGTGGACAAGGCAAATGTGCTCGCGACATCGCGTCTATGGAGGGAAGTGGTGACAGCTATGCAGAAAACCTCTTTTCCCGACATAGCCCTGGACTGTCTGTATGTGGACAATGCCGCCATGAAGATGGTTTCAGATCCGAAGTCGTTCGATGTCATTCTGACCGAGAATATGTTCGGAGATATACTAAGCGATGTCTCGGGAGTCATAAACGGCTCGATAGGCCTGCTCCCGTCTGCGTCATTCGGTTCGGGGAAGAGCCTGTTCGAACCTATCCACGGTTCTTTCCCTCAAGGGGCGGGCAAGGACATAGCCAATCCTGTAGCCACTATCCTCTCGGCTGCAATGATGCTGGAGGATGCCTTCGGTATGAAGCCGGAGGCGGATGCGGTCAGAGCCGCGTGCGATGATGCTGTCGGCAACGGTATCTGTACTCCGGATATAATTCCGGGCAGCAGCCACGGCACGTCGGCGGTAGGCTCATACATAGCCTCGAGAGTCTCTGCAGCCTGAGACGCATTCCTTTACGGTATCAATAGAATCACTGTCAGTCATTCTGATACAACAAAGATATCCCCGGTCGTCATCGAAGATGCACCGGGGATATCGTTATATTGCAATATGTTGACTGCAACGGTTATTTCGTAGCTGACTCGAGCTTCTTCATTATCGAGAATATGAAGATGGCTGAAACCAGGCACAGGGCGATGAGTACGCTCCATACACCCCAGAGAGGGATCTTGTTCCAGAGCAGTCCCGGGATGGATACCAGATAGTTTCCTATCGCGGTGGCGGCGAACCAGCAGCCCATCATCGCGCCCTTGTATTTAGGAGGGGCGACCTTCGATACGAACGATATGCCCATAGGGGAGAGCAGCAGTTCAGCGAAAGTCAGGACGAGGTATGTGGATATCAGCCAGTTAGGAGAGACGAGGGTGTCGCTTACCGCTCCTCCGAGCTCCTTCGGTGATGCAAGTCCCATAGATCCTATTGTCATAATGAGGAATCCTATCGCAGCCACAAGCATACCCATACCGATCTTGCGCGGTGCGGATGGCTCCCTGTCTTTTTTAGCCAGAGCTCCGAAGATGGCGAGGGAGACAGGTGTGAGGGCGACTACGAAGAACGGATTGAACTGCTGGAAGTCGGATGGCTGGATCTTCACCGGTTCAGGCATTCCTGCATAGAGGGCGTACGCCCCGCCCCAGAGGGCTGCTGTCAATATGCCTGATATTATCCTGCCTTTCCTGCTTTCTGACTGGAAAATGTTGAACAGGGTATAGATGGAGACAGCGATCAGGGCAAGACTCCAGATATTGAACCCTATCCTTGTGAGTCCGAATACATCGTGAGAAGTGTAGTCCCTTGCGAAGATTGTAAGCGTGGCACCGTTCTGATGGAAGGCCATCCAGAAGAAGATCACGACAGCGAACACAAGCAGAAGGGCTGTGATACGGCTCTTTGTCTGTTCCTTTGAAAGTTCAGGCTCGGCCGGTCTGGCTGCGGATCCGCCGGCTGCCTTTGCAAGCTGCTTGGCATTGACATCGGCATGCTTGAACCAGCTGCGGCAGCTGAAGTAGATGAGAACCGACACAATCAGCGAGATGCAAGCCACTCCGAAACCGTAGTTATATGCGGTCGAGAGCTTTTCGATATACATACTGCTGAACTGGGTGACATCCATTCCTGCAGCTCCTGACATCGAGCCCATCAACGCGGTCAGCTTGTCTGCGTTCTCCATATTCCCATCCAGTATCTGGTGTGCGATCGCCGGGATATTGGCATCATAGAACAGCCCGCTCTTCCCGAGGAAGAAATTTGTCACGGCCTTTGCCATTGAAGGGGCGAACATTGCACCTATATTGATAGCCATATAGAAAAGGCTGAAGGCGGAATCCCTCTTGTCCGCATATTTCGGATCATCGTAGAGGTTGCCCACCATTACCTGCAGGTTACCTTTGAACAGTCCGGTCCCGACGGCGATCAGGGCGAGGGCTCCGAACATCATCACTTTCCCCATTGTATCTGCGCCGGTAGGTATGGCAAGGCAGAGGTATCCGAGGAACATCACCGCTATTCCCAGTGTGACGCAGCGGCCGAATCCGATCCTGTCGGCAAGCATACCCCCGAACAGCGGCATAAAGTAGACTCCTGCAAGGAAGATTGAATAGATCTGGGTCGCGACGGCAGCGTCAAACCCGAATTTCGCCTGAATGAACAGGAGGAAGATCGCCAGCATAGTGTAGTAGCCGAACCTTTCTCCCGTGTTGGCGAGCGCCAGGGCAAACAGCCCCTTAGGTTGGTTTTTGAACATAGTTTATCAGATTTGTAGTTTATTGTTCGGGTTATGCAGCCAGCTCTGGCTGAATGCCGGCATTATGTGCGGCCGACAAAGGTAATAAAAATGCAAGACAATCGAAAATCTGACCTAAATTTGATATATTTGCAGACCAATGGTTACTGATATGAAAAGAATTCTGATTGTTCCGGCTCTTGTGTCGGCGCTGTGTCTCTCGGCGGCCGCCCAGGAATCTGAAAGTCCCGATGTTCCGGGGACCGTGTCCTATTGTCTTCCGATGACTTCCATATCGTTTGATATAGAAGCGGAAAGAGAGATCTTCCACGCCGGTCCATACGCCGCGTATGCGAAGAAATATCTCGGGATAGATGTCCAGCAGAAAGACTGGACGGCATACCGTCTCACGGAGGTGAAGATGACTCCTTACATAGAGGCTGACCAGTCTTCCCGCTATCTTCTGAAGGTCGGCGCCCAGGGAGTCGATGCCTCATTCCTTAAGCTGACATCCTGCGGGCTCGTCTCGGTGTCGGATGGGGCATACGGGGATGAGTCGATATGGCGTTTCCCTGTCGATCTCGAAGGGAGTTTCGCGGGGAACGGCCTTATTTCCAACGTGGCATCCGAGTCGACCACCCTTTATCGCAATGTCAAGGATGAGTCCGCCTACACGCGCGTCGCCGTACAGCAGGAAATGATGGTTGCAAAGACTCCTGAGAAGAAGGCGGCCGAGACGGCGTCGCTTATCTTCGAGCTGCGCAGGAAGAGGATACAGATAATAACGGGCGACACCGATGCGACATACAGCGGAGAGGCGATGGGGGCTGCGGTGGCGGAGATCACAAGGCTCGAGAAGGAATATATGACTATGTTTACAGGCTATTCTGAGAAAAGTGTCCAGAGGATGAGGTGTGACGTCGTCCCGGAAAAGGGGAGGACTATGTATGTGGCTTTCAGACTCTCTGATACGGAAGGTATCCTGCCTGCCGACAATCTGTCCGGAAAACCTGTCGTATTGGAGATAACCCCTGCCCCTGTGCCGGAACCGGCGAACCCTATAGAGAAGAAGTCTGATGAAAAGAAACTTTCAAAGGATGTGATCTATGCAATGTACAGAGTCCCGATGGTGTGCACTCTCAAGCTGACGGATGGTACGGGTGAACTGCTCAATTCCCGCCTTCCTGTATATCAGTTCGGGTATGATGCGACCTTCCCTCTGGCTGTCAAGGTCAGGTAGAAGCAGATAAAAATCAAATATCGATTGAATATGGAACTTAAAGAACTTAATCCGGCTCTTGTCTGGAAAAATTTCTATGCGCTGACACAGATACCGCGTCCTTCCAAGAAGGAGGACAGGGCGGCGGAATATCTGTACGAATTCGGAAAATCCCTCGGTCTGGAGTCTGTCCGGGATGAGGCGGGCAATGTGATTATCCGTAAGCCTGCAACTCCAGGAATGGAGGGCTGCAAAGGGGTCATTCTCCAGGGACATATAGATATGGTCCCTCAGAAGAACGCGGATGTGGAGCACGATTTCGAGAAGGATCCTATCCGTGCATACGTAGATGGAGAGTGGGTGAGGGCGAAAGGCACTACTCTCGGTGCAGACAACGGCATAGGCGTAGCGATAGCGATGTCTGTCCTTGAGTCGAAGGATCTGCGGCACGGTCCGGTGGAGGTCCTTGTCACCATAGATGAAGAGACCGGGATGACCGGCGCCCGTGCATTGAAACCCGGGCTGCTGAATGGAGATATCCTCATAAACCTCGATTCAGAAACTGAAGGAGAACTGTATGTCGGATGTGCGGGAGGACTGGACGCCACTGTTGAAGGCCAGTATGAAAGGAAAGGGCATCCGGCCGGTTACGGATGCTGGAGCCTGGCGGCGAAAGGGATGAAGGGCGGACATTCAGGTATGGATATAATACTTTACAGGGCGAATGCAAACAAGATTGCTGCGCGGGTCATATATGCGCTGCTCACAGAGGCGGATGTGAAACTTGTCGATTTCGAGGGCGGGACACTGCGCAATGCAATTCCTCGTGAGGCTTTTGCGACTTTGTATATTGCAGATGCCGGTGTAGAGAAGGCGAAGGCCGTGTTCTCTGAAGTCACTTCAGCCATCAAGACCGAATATGCCGGCACCGATCCGGATATGGAATTTATCCTCGAGCCTTATAAAGAGACAGAAGGAGAGGTGTGTGATCCTGACGACTGCCTCTATGTCGCAGAGGATGATGCGCTCAGGCTGATCCGTGCTGTAATCGCCTGTCCTGATGGGGTGGAGAGAATGAGCTCCGAGATGCCGGGACTTGTGGAGACATCCAACAATCTGGCGATAGTGAAGATAGAGAAAGGACAGTTCGTCGCTAAGTCACTCCTTCGCAGCTCTGTGGATTCGGCCAAGGATGCTCTTGCGGAAAGGATGGCGTGCGTGGCCGCTCTTGCCGGACTGAAGGCATCGTTTGATGGCGGCTACAGCGGCTGGGCTCCGAATGCAGCTTCCCCTATACTTCATACAATGAAAGAGGTATATGCACGCCTTTACGGGAAAGAGCCGGCAGTGATGGCCATTCACGCCGGTCTGGAGTGCGGAATACTGAGCGGAGCATATCCTCACTGGGATATGGTGTCATGTGGTCCGACAATCCTCAGTCCTCATTCTCCTGATGAAAGGGTGAACATTGCCTCTGTAGGCAGATGCTGGGATTTCGTCAAGGCTACGCTGGAGAATATCCCGCAGAAATAACGTGGATGCGAAAATCCAAAATCCTGGCTGGATTTTGAATATTCAAATTATTCATATAAATTTGTCGGCTGTTTTACAGACAATTCAACAGTTATCTGGCTGGAAACACATTAACAATTAAAAGAATAGAATTATGGCTTACAAAATTTCAGAAGACTGCGTCGCTTGCGGTACATGTATCAACGAGTGCCCGCAGGGAGCTATCTCGGAAGGGGATATCTACAAGATCGATCCTTCTCTTTGCATTGACTGCGGAACATGTGCGGATGTGTGCCCTATGGGTGCCATAGCTCCTGAGGCTTAATCTTACGCGCGCAGTATTAGAAAACAGAGGCCGGCCCAGAGGGTCGGCTTCTGTCATCCTATAGAGCACGGAAAAGTATGTGTTTTTTAACTTGGTTGTCTCAGACGTGTTGATGCCCGCACCGGCCCCCAAAAAAGCACGGACCACGAACAACGATTTTTTATAATACCTTGGCATTCAGAAAGATACGAAAATGTCGCGTTCGCGGTCCGTTGTCATTCGTTCCCTTGTCATCCTGAACGAAGCCGCAGGCGGAGTGAAGGATCTGAAGCACCGTTCCGGAGTTCAGCAAAGGTTCGTCCCCTCCAGATTCTTCACTGTCGCTCAGAATGACAGTGAGAGGGCGCTCAGAATGACATAATACTGTGCCCGGAATGACAGTATAATACCAGCGCCCATCCCAAAATATTAAAAGAGGCTGGCCCGATTTGGACCAGCCTTGTTTTTTATCAGCCCTGCCGATATCGGCAGGGCTGAATCAGCATGTTTGCGGGAGTGCCCCGGACAGGAATTATTCCTGCCCGGATGGCCCCATCACGATTTCGACGAAGTTGCCCTGCTCGAGGATGCTCTGGAGAATGGACTTGATGTTCTCTGAATTGATGTCGTCCAGAGCGGCTTCATAGAGTGCATCATAGTCTTCCCCTCCGTAATTGTACCAGTTCTGGATATTGCTGAGCCAGTATGTGTTGCTGATACGTGATTCAGGAATCTTCTTCTTGAAGTTCTCCACTGTCATGGCAATCTGTTCCTCTGTAGGACCTTCATTTGCCAGATCCTCAAGCCCTTTGATGGCCAGCTCGCGGAGCTTGTCAGACTGCTCCGGGTTGGTGTTGAAATATACCTGGATAAGAGCCCTCTCTTTAGGGAGACGCTGCATACTCATATTAGCAGATGCACCGTATGTGCCTCCTTCCTCTTCCCTGAGTGTCTCCGTGTACACCATATCGAGGATGTAGGATGCTGCATCCAGAAGCACGGTGTTTCTGACGCTGTATGGAATGTATGCCGTCCATACCTGGAGGACAGTGTTCATCGGGGTCTCCATATCGGCGGTGAAGACTTCCTCTACCCTGCCTTTTGTTATTTCAGGTATATTGTCCACCCATTCTGTAGCTTTCCTGCCCTTAGGAAGCGATCCGATATATTTCTCCACAAGCGGCTTCAGTGTCGCTGGATCGACATTGCCGACGATATATATGGTGGCCCCTGCGACATCCTTGAAAAGCTGGTCTCTGTATACCCTTTCGATGGTTTCCATTGATGCCTTTTCAAGCACTTCTTCCGAAATGTCGATATTCCTCGGATTGTCTCCGTAGAGCACCTTGCTCATCCTGTTCTGGAATATGAAATTAGGCTGCGTCTCGAGGTTAGGGAGCAGCGCCTTAATCTGTTCTATTCCGAGCATATATTCATCGAAGTCGAATCTCGGATCGACGAATTTGAGGTACAGAAGCTGGAATGCTGTCTCCAGGTCCTTAGGGGATGCTGTAGCAATGAGCCCGTGGCGGATCCCTCCTATCGATGATGTGATGCTTACTGATTTGCCGGCAAGCATCTTGGAAAGAGTTGTGCTCGGGAATTCGGATATGCCGGAATTGTGTTCGAAGAGTTCATAGATGTTGTCTTCGAACGAAGGGAGGTCTTCCGTGGCGATAATGCTGCGTCCTCCTTCCTTGGAGAGCTGGATGATCACCTGGTCCTTCTTGAAATCGGTAGGGAATACGACTACACGCGCCCCGTTCTTGAGAGTCCATTCTGTGGCTCCATATATGGTCTCTTTTTCTTTCTTCACCTTTGCCCCTTTGAGAGATGCAGGGTCGAGAAGAGGTCTGTCGATGTTTTCTTCCTTGTTCGCTTCGATCTCGGCTGATTCCACTTCCTCGAGAGCAGTGAGGAAATCGGCCTCTGTCGGGTGGGCAAGACCTTCTTTCTCCGGTGCCTTGTAGAGGATGACAAGATTGGTGTCAGGGGCCATCTGGGCGACAACTTCGTTCAGCAGTCCGCTGTTGATCTGGCTGCACATTGACTTGGCATACTCATATTCTGTAGCAGGCTCCATATAAGCCTGGTTGTCAAAGAAGTTGGCGGTGTACAGGTCGATGAATTCAGAATTTGTCCTGGTCGATGCCGCATCCGCAGCCTTTTCGTATGCGCGGAGGATGTTGTCTTTGGCGCGGCTGACTTCACCATCGGTGAACCCGAACCTTTTCATCTTTTCGATTTCAGCCATAAAGGCCTTGAATGCAGGTATGGCCTGTCCATCCTTGCAGGTTATGTCACCCATCGTGACGTCACAGGTCTCGCAGAGATTCCCGTTGCCGAAGTTCGCTCCGAGGAACGGTGCATCCGGCTGTGATGTTATGTCAGAGAATCTTTCATACATTATCACTGCAATGTATGTGTTGAGCAGGTCAAGGAACATCCCGGCATCTGTGCTGTTGAGCTCTTCCGGTCTGGCCGGCCGTTTCCAGAGCATTTCAATGCTGGTGATGGATGCCTCTGGATCGGTGATAATGCCGACCGCCGGCTCTCTGTTGTCAGGGATTACAGGCATGACCTTCGGTGTCGGGTTCTCGACTGCCGGTATGTCGCCGAACAGATCCTTGATCTTGTTCTCGACATAGTCGACATCAATGTCTCCTACAACGATCACGGCCTGCAGATCCGGACGGTACCAGGTCCTGTAGAAGCTGACCAGACTTTCCGGCTTGAAGTTCTCGAGATTTTCCTGGCTTCCTATAAGAGTGCAGGTGGCATATTTGGAGTCCCCGAAATAATAAGGAAGGGATTTCTCCCTCATCCTCCAGGAGGCGTTGTTCCGGGATCTCTTCTCTTCTATGATCACCCCTCTCTCCTTGTCTATCTCTATAGGGTCGCAGGTGACGAAATGCGAATAGTCGTGCATGATAAGAAGGCATGTGTCTACGATGCCGGTGCGTGATACAGGAATATTGTTGAGCATATATGTGGTCTGCTCCACTCCTGTGGCAGCGTTTATGTTGCGTCCGAATTCCGCACCTATGCTCTGGAGATATTCGAGCAGAGCCTTGTCAGGGAAATTCTTTGTGCCGTTGAAGCACATGTGCTCGAGGAAGTGGGCAAGTCCATCCTGGTCAGGAGTCTCCTGAATGGCTCCGACATTGGTGGCAAGGTAGAATTCAGCCCTTCCTTCAGGCTTGTCATTGTGCCTGATGTAGTAGGTGAGTCCGTTGTCCAGCTTTCCTTTCCGTACGGCCGGATCATCGGGAAGCTGCTGTATCTGCGGCCCCTGGGCAAAGACCAGTACTGCCGAGAACAGGACAGCGATAAATGTAAAGATACGTTTCATAATAAATTGTTCTGTATTTGTTTGTCAATATTTCCAAATGTCACCGGATGTCCGGTGCGGGCTTGTCGGGCGCTGCGGTTTCCGGCCCTGACTGTATCTGGCCATAAAAATCGGACCAAATCTTACAAAGATAATAATTATTTTGAACTGTCCTGAATTTTATTGACAATCAGGAACGGGATTTACAAATGAATTGTAATTCTTGTAACTTTGTGGAATCATATTGATGCCAACCGTTATGGAAGATTTCAGGATCAAGGTTTTCAAGGCCGTGTATGCGTCCGGCAGTTTCACGAAGGCTGCAGGGATGCTGGGCATCAGCCAGCCGGCGGTCAGCCAGAATATATCCGAACTGGAGAAAGAACTCGGGATACAGCTTTTTACAAGATCGGGGGGTAAGGTGGAGACTACGCGCCAGGGGGAGATATTTATGCGCTATGCCGACAGAATATCGTCTGCCTATGACTCCGTTTCCGCAGCCTTTATGACTCCTCTGCCCGAAGGTGCAGTATTCAGGATATACCCTGACCCTGCTGCCAGGTACTATCTTATGGATGAGATTTCTTCCGCCCTTGCATCCATATTTCCCGGCCGGGATTTCAATGTGACGGATACGGCAGAGGGTGCCGATATCTGTATCGTATCGGCACCCTCGCGTCAGAGCGGCAGTCTCGTTTTCCGCTTCAGCGTCCTTCCGTCGGACCATCCGCTCTCCTCTATTGTCTCTTCTCTCCTGGAGAATCTTCTTGTATGATTCCGGACTCTATCTGTTTCTCATACTGCCGAGCCAGCGGTCGAGAGAGTCATAGAATTCATTCCTGGCATAGCTGAACCCGTCATGTCCCTGCCCGACATATTTTTCGGCAGAGAAGCCCCAGCCGTGTCCTCCGGATGGATAGATATGCATCTCCACAGGGACTTTGCAGGCAAGCAGCGAGCGGTAGAGCCTTATGCTGTTTTCCGCAGGCACTGTCGTGTCATCGCTGCACAGGGCGATGAATACAGGGGCGTTGTCTGAAGACACCTGGTTCTCGAGCGAGTACCTCCTTTCCAGGCCGCTGTATTTTCTTTCCGCCCTGTTCCATTCCTCCCACGTCTTTCCTGTCCTTCCGGTAAATGCAGATTCCTCCCCGATCAGCTGGTTATGAGTCCCCATATGTGTGACTGCCGTGTCGAATGTCACTACAGGGTAGATGAATACCGAGAAGTCCGGTCTTGTCTCTGCATCTGCATACATTACGGAAGTCGTGACAGCGAGGTGTCCTCCGGCTGAAAATCCCATGACTCCGATCTGGTCGATGCCCCATTTCCCGGCATTCACCCTGCAGTATCTGAATGTGTTCTGGATATCTGCGAGAGGGACATTCCAATGTCCGTTCGGGAGACGGTATTTCACTATGGCGGCAGTGATTCCTCTCTCTGCCAGCCATTCAGCTACATAGACTCCTTCGTTGTATGACGATACAATGCTGTATCCGCCTCCGGGGCATACGATAACCATCTGTCCGTTGGGCTTCTTCGGAAAATACAGGTCGAACCTGGCGTTGACGTTGATGTTGCCTATGTTTCCGGATTCGTTGATCTCTTCCGGTCCTGTGAGGCCGTTGCTCTCCTCCATTGTGAATCCCGCGGATGTCACTTTCTTCGCGACTACAGGGTCGGTGTTGTCTACAAGCTTCTCTCCGTAGAGGAGCACTGTCTCATCCGGACGGAAATCTGTCCTTGGCTGCGCGGATAGTTCATTGACGGCAGCCGATGCGAATGTGCAGGCTAAAGTCGCTGCAATCATCATTTTCATATTCATATATGTCAGTTTTGTCTGTCTTAATCGAAAAGGGCCGGCTGCATAGCAACCAGCCCTGGATCATAATCCTCGGTCAAGGACTATTCCTTGCCTGCGAGTCTCTTGTATGTGCTGAGACGGATCTTTGCAAACTCCTCTGTCTTCTGGAGAAGTTCTCCGGCTGTCTCAGGGAACATCTTGTAGAGAGATGCGAATCTTACCTCTCCCTTCAGGAAGTCCTGGAACTTGGTCCAGTCAGGCTCCTTGCTGTCGAGCGAGAACGGATTCTTCCCTTCATCCTCGAGTGTAGGGTTGTACCTGTAGAGGTGCCAGTAACCGCATTCTACTGCAAGTTTCTCTTCTTTCTGGCTGAGTCCCATACCGGCCTTCAGTCCGTGGTTGATACAAGGCGCGTATGCAATGATAAGCGATGGCCCATCGTATGCCTCGGCCTCCTTGATGGCGTTGAAGAACTGGGCAGGATTTGCACCCATAGCCACCTGTGCCACGTAGACATATCCGTAGCTGATAGCCATCATTCCAAGATCTTTCTTGCGGATCTTCTTTCCTGAAGCGGCGAACTTCGCGATAGCGCCCGCCGGGGTAGACTTGGATGACTGTCCGCCTGTATTTGAATATACTTCGGTATCAAGTACGAGCACGTTGACATTCTCTCCGGATGCGAGGACGTGGTCGAGTCCGCCGTATCCGATATCGTATGCCCAGCCGTCACCTCCGAATACCCACTGGCTGCGGGAAGGAATGAAGTGCCTGTATTCGAGCAGTGCCTTGCAGGTGTCGCAGCTGCACTCTTCCATAAGAGGAACGAGGGCATCGGCCACTTCACGGGTCACTTTCGCATCGTTGCGGTTTTCAAGCCATTTCGTGAAGAGAGCCTTCATCTCGTCAGAGCAGCAGCTGCAGGCGAGACCCTGTTCCATAAGTCTGGCGACTGTGGCGCGTGCCCTGTCTGAACCGAGTTTCATTCCGAGCCCGTATTCCGCGTTGTCCTCGAACAGCGAGTTGGCCCATGCCGGTCCGTGTCTGTTTGCGTTGGTGCAGTACGGTGAGGCAGGGAAGGATGCTCCGTAGATAGATGAGCAGCCTGTGGCGTTCGCTATCATCATATGGTCACCGAAGAGCTGGGTGATGGTCTTGATGTACGGAGTCTCACCGCAGCCTGCACATGCGCCGGAGAACTCGAACAGAGGCTGTGAGAACTGTGCGTTCTTCACATTCTGGAACTTGTTCTGCACGGTGTCCTTGTATCCGATGTTGGAGTGCAGCCAGTTGAAGTTGGTCTGCTCTGCCTCCTGGGTGTCTGCAAGTACCATGACGAGAGCCTTCTCCTTTGCAGGACATACGTCTGCGCAGTTGCCGCATCCTGTACAGTCGGCAGGAGATACCTGCATTGTGAACGTGTAGTCCTTGAATACAGCCTTGCCCTGTGCTTTCTTGATACCTGCCGGAGCGGAGGCAGCCTCTTCTGCTGTCATAAGGAACGGACGGATTGCAGCGTGAGGGCAGACAAATGCGCACGTGTTGCACTGTATACAGTTCTCCGCCTTCCATTCAGGGACGTACACTGCGACACCGCGCTTCTCGTATGCTGCGGTCCCGTCAGGGATTGTGCCATCGGCTGCATCCTTGAATGCGCTTACAGGGAGCTGGTCTCCGCACTGTGCGTTCACAACATCTGCTATCTGCTTCACGAATTCCGGAGCGAGCCTGTCCTTGTTAGGATTCTCGAACTTGCCTGTGATCTCTTTCCATTCGGCAGGGACATTCACCTTGATGTATTCTCCGCCCCTGTCCACAGCGGCATAGTTCATCTTGACTACGTTCTCTCCCTTCTTGCCGTAGCTCTTGTCGATAGCCTTCTTCATATAGGTGACTGCATCCTCGTAAGGAATGATGCCGGTTATCTTGAAGAACGCGGACTGGAGGATGGTGTTGGTCCTTCCTCCGAGACCTATCTCGGCAGCGATCTTGGTGGCATTTATGATATAGAGAGATATGTTCTTCTTCCCGATGACTGATTTTACATAGTCAGGGATTCTCCTGAGGGTCTCCTCCTCATCCCAGATGCTGTTGAGCAGGAGGGTTCCGTTCTGCTTGATACCTTTGAGCACATCGTATTTATGGAGATATGAAGGTACGTGGCAGGCTACGAAGTCCGGAGTAGATACAAGGTATGGCGCCTTGATCGGCTGGTCTCCGAAACGGAGGTGGGAGCATGTGTATCCGCCTGATTTCTTGGAATCGTAGTCGAAATAACCCTGGCAGTATTTGCTTGTATGGTCACCGATGATCTTGATGGTGTTCTTGTTGGCACCCACTGTGCCATCTGACCCGAGTCCGTAGAACTTGCACTCTGTAGTGCCCGGTTTCACGATGGAGATCTCCTCCTTGACAGGGAGTGACTTGAATGTCACATCATCCACGATGCCGATTGTGAAGCCGTTCTTCGGTTCTGCAAGCTCAAGATTCTCATAGACTGCAACGATCTGTGCAGGAGAAGTGTCCTTTGATGAAAGGCCGTAGCGTCCTCCGATTACCAGAGGGGCGTTCTCGACACCCTGGAAGAGAGCCTTTACATCGAGATAGAGCGGCTCTCCGAGAGCGCCGGGTTCCTTGGTCCTGTCAAGCACAGCTATTCTCTTGACACTCTTAGGAAGGACTTTCATAAAGTATTTTGCGGAGAACGGCCTGTAGAGACGGACTACGATCAGTCCCACCTTCTTCCCCTGTGTGGCAAGATGGTCTATCGTCTCCTTGATGGTCTCTGTGACAGATCCCATTGCTATGATAATGTTCTCTGCATCCGGGGCTCCATAATAGTCGAACGGACGGTAGTCCCTTCCGGTAGCCTCGCTGATCTCGCCCATATATCTTGCAACGATGTCAGGCACTGCCTCGTAGTATTCGTTGCAGGCTTCGCGTGCCTGGAAATATACGTCTCCGTTCTGGGCTGTACCTCTTGTCACAGGGGCATCCGGATTGAGGGCTTTTGCCCTGAACCTTGCAAGTGACTTGGTGCTTATCATCTCCCTGAGCTTGTCCTCATCGATAAGTTCGATCTTCTGGATCTCGTGCGAGGTGCGGAAGCCATCGAAGAAGTGGATGAACGGAATGCTTGACTTGATGGTGGACAGATGAGCGACAGCTGCCATATCCAGGGCCTCCTGTACAGAAGCGGAAGCCAGCATTGCGAATCCGGTCTGGCGGCAGGCCATTACATCCTGATGGTCTCCGAAGATGGAGAGCGCGTGTGATGCAAGAGCACGTGCAGATACGTGGAATACTGTAGGAAGCATCTCTCCTGCAATCTTGTACATATTAGGAATCATCAGGAGCAGACCCTGGGATGCCGTGAATGTGGTAGTAAGGGCTCCTGCCTGGAGAGAACCGTGCACAGCACCGGCCGCTCCTCCTTCACTCTGCATTTCGGTAACCTTGACAGTCTCTCCGAAGAGATTCTTCTTTCCCTGAGCTGCCCACTCATCGACATATTCTGCCATAGTCGACGACGGTGTGATAGGGTAGATCGCAGCGTGCTCGCTGAAAAGATAAGCGATGTGGGCAGCTGCGTAGTTACCGTCACAAGTGATAAATTTTTTCTCGTTTGCCATAATCGTTAAAGTTTATGAGACTTGGTTATATCTTGTTTAAATGTTTTCTGTCTC
>JADIMI010000060.1 GCA_017694845.1 Candidatus Cryptobacteroides intestinavium | reverse complement strand
GAATGGGATGCCACGGTGTCAAACCCGCACCCGACAAGGGTCGGAAAGATGGAACTTCACAAGTCCTTGCCATTGCAAAGCCTTATCCGGCGTTGCATCCTGAAAGACAATGGCGAAGTGAATTATTACTTACACGCCAATGATTCGACCAAGCGCGACACGGGAGCGGCTGCAAACCTCACGGGAGCGGACGGGCAGTTTATGGATGAATTGCCGGATATGTATGTCCGTTTCGAGACGGACGGCGACAAGAGCCGACATTTGCAGTCCACCGAACCTTTGCCGGGCTTCCATCTTTGGCGGAAAGACTATGTTTCGGCGGTGGAAGCGACCGTGCAGAGGTCATCGACCACATTATGCGCGGTTGTGAATGACAGTGCAGATTATCGCGGTGGGAACAATGATGCCAACAGGGATGGAACTTACCGTTCACAGCTCGGATTGCCCGCAACGGCAATATCCTTGACCAATTTCCGCACTTATGCGCGAAAGCGCGGCACTACCGAATGGAATTGCAATCTTTACCAGACACACAAGAAATTATGGTGGCTCTTCGCCGTTGAATATTGTACATTCAATTCGCAGGAAGCATTCAACGCGGAATTGACCGAAGATGGCTACCATCAGGGCGGTTTAGGCTCTGGTGTCACAACCCTTAATTATACAAAATGGTCAAACTTCAACGGAGTTTATCCATTCATTAAGTGCGGCATTACAAACAGCCTTGGCAACAAGACCGGGTATGTTGAATTTACCATGCCATTTGAATATGATGCAAGCGGTGAAGCCAACTATAAGGGTGAATATAGTGCCGCAACCGCATACACCACCGGGCAATATGTTTCACAAGGAGATTTGCTATACACTTGCAAAGCAGATGCAACGGCAGGAACGGCATTGACAGACACAACCTATTTCACGCCCGTGACACGCACCGTTGTACAAGTTCCGTCTTACCGGGGTGTGGAAAACCCGTTTGGGCATATATGGAAGTGGACGGATGGTTGCAAATGTCTTATTCAGAGTGAAGCCGATGGCGGACTTTCGGAATTTTATGTATGTGACAACCCTGATTACTTCACAAGTTCCGGAACTGCAAACTATCAGTTGCGCGGCAATCTGCCAAGAAAAGAGGGCTATGTGAAAAAGATGCTTCTTGGCGAGAACGGCGAGATTATGCCGTTGGAAGTTGGCGGCGGTTCAACCACTTATTTCTGTGACTACTTCTATACAAGTATTCCAGAAAGTGGAGTTTCGGAACGTGGCGTGCTGTTCGGCGGGATGGCGGGTAGTGGTGCGAATGCGGGGTTCGTGTGCGCGTATACGCATTACGCGGCTTCGTATGCGTATGCGAATTTCGGTTCTCGGCTTTGCTTTTATCCAAAAATCGAAGAAGCCGGGGCGGCATAAATCGCAATCGAAAGGCAATATGATTTTGGAAGTCAGATGAATTAAAACAAAGGTTGTCCGATGTCGTGGCGTGCTGTTCAGCGGGAATGCGAATATCGGTTCTCAGCTATGCTTGTAAAATATAGTTGCATATCGGAGACCTTGCCACAAAAGCAGCCCGACCGGGGTTGCATGAGTTGGGGCAATACCCCAACGGCAGAAAATAAATGTAGGTAAAACGGTTTTGGTAGGGGCGACCCCGAAGAATCCTAATATACAAGCAAACTTGAAAGGCAAATGAAAAGGATTGGCAACTTGTTTGACCAGATAATAAGTATCGAGAATTTGCGACTTGCCGATGAAAAGGCAAGGAAAGGCAAATTGCGTTCTTATGGTGTCCGGGTTCACGACAAGAACAGAGAAGCCAACATCCTTGCCTTGCACGAAAAGTTGAAAAACGGGACATTCAAGACTTCCAAATACCATATTTTCACAATTTATGAGCCGAAAGAACGGAAAATATACCGGTTGCCGTATTACCCAGACCGCATCTTGCATCATGCGATAATGAATGTTCTTGAACCTATATGGGTTTCCATCTTCAACAAGAACACATATTCTTGTATCAAGAACCGCGGAATCCACAAGTGTGCAAAGGATGTCAAACAGGCGTTGAAGCAAGACCCTGACGGCACAAGATACTGTCTGAAAATCGACATTCGCAAATTTTATCCGTCCATCAATTATGATGTCTTGAAAGGCATTGTGCGGCGAAAAATCAAGGATAAACGCCTGTTGGCATTGCTTGATGAAATCATTGATTCGGCAAACAATACTGATATTCCTGTCTGCAATTTTGTTCCGGATGGTAACGGAGGTGTTATGGAAGTCGCGCTGAATCAAGAAGACAATGGTGTACCGATAGGCAATTATCTTTCACAATATTTTGCAAATCTTGTCTTGGCTTATTTTGACCATTGGTTGAAAGAGGTCAAGCGGGTAAAGTATTATTGGCGATATGCCGATGATATAGTGATTCTTGCACCGAACAAGGAGTTCTTGCACGCACTCTTGCGTGACATCCGGGTATATTTGCGTGGTCTGAAATTACAGGTCAAACGCAATTATCAGGTGTTCCCCGTTGATTCAAGGGGAATTGACTTCTTGGGTTATGTCTTTTTCCATACACATACACGGTTGCGGAAATCAATCAAGAAAAAACTTTGCCGCCGGGTGGCAAAGTTGAATAAACGCAAGATTGTCCCGACCAAAGAGCAATACAAACAGCAGATATGCAGTTGGTGGGGATGGTGCAAATACTGCGATTCACTCAATTTAATGAACAAACTTTCAAAAACATTCCCGTATGAAATTAAATTCAATAGAGCCTAACGCGCATTATGATATGGCGCATGGGAAACCCGCCGTTTTGGAGCATGACAATGACGGTTCTTGGCTTTACCGCCTTAATATAGAACCGGAAATGGGTGTTCCGGAGGGTCAGCAGGAAGAAACCCAAATCGGGTGGAAATGCTATGAGGTTCGCGGCTATAACAAGCCGACAAAAGCGAATGTCAAAAAAGTGGTCATCCGTTCAGTCCTTGACGAGACGGCAGAATTTGACCTTGTTAATTCATACAACAAACACATTCTTGGCATTGCCGTGAATGAACAGGCGGTTGCGGATTACAAGGAATACTTGCAGTTCACCGAGGATTTGGATGCACAACTGTTACAGGATTTATCGAACTAAAACAAAAGACGATGGCAAAGTTTTGTGAACTTGGGGTTGAATCGGATTCCATCATTGGCAAGGGTATAGAGATAGAAGAATTGTTCGGTCGCCGGGTGCTGATTGAAAAGGTCTTAATCCAGCCAACGAAGTTTCCGGGTAAAAATTCTTCCGGGTTGAGAATGCAAATGCAAGTTGTCCTTGCGACTTTCAATGAAGCGGCGGACAAGGACGGCGACTTCTTTACGAAGAATCCCGATGGAACACCCATCGGGGAAAGGCGGTCTTGCTTTACCGGGTCGGACATTCTTATCGGTGCCATTCAGAAAGCCGAAACGAATTTGCCGATAATCAATAAAGGCAGGACGGAAAAGGGGTTGCCGCCAATCAAATTGTTCCCAATGGACACAACAATTGTCAAAGTCGGTAAATGCTTTCAATTCACTTGAAAAATGGAACAACAGATGGACAAGGGCGTTGGGTGGCTTCAAAAGTTGCTCAACTTGCAAAACAAATACGGATTCTTTTCGATAGTCAAGGGGCTTTTCCTTATCCTATTGTCGGGATATGTGATATTCTTTGCGCTGAATCCCAAGTATTTGCTTGAACGCATTACGAAGATTCAGACCGAGGAACACAGCGACCTTGTAGAAACGCGCCTAAAATCCGACACAGAAATCAGCAACATTTTGTCAGACTTGATTTCCACGGCGGATGCTGACCGCGCTTGGCTGATTGAATTTCACAACGGAAGCAAGAATCTTGCAACCGGATTGCCATTTCTTTTCGGCTCAATGCGAATGGAGGAAGTGCGCGAAAATATTTTCCATGTTGATGAGGAATATGCGGATTTCAGCTTATCGAAATATAAACTTATTGTCAGGACATTACAGGATGGCTTTTTTTATGGCAATCTGGAGGATGTCCGGGCGGTCGATGAACGGTTGTATTACAAATTCAAGGCGAACAATGTCAATGAAATAGCATTATTGACATTGTACGATTGTGAAACACCTATCGGGGTCATCGGATTGTCTTTTTGTAATGACAAGTTGATGCAACGGCAATTGGTAGGCAAGGAAATCCGCCGTGGGGGCGTACAGATAGCAACCTTATTATCATTGAATGATGGCAAAGGTTGATGTCTTGCTGCCTTTCATCCTCAAATGGGAGGGCGGATTTGTCAATGACCCGGCAGATGCCGGAGGAGCGACCAATAAGGGTGTAACATTGACCACTTGGCGCAATATAGGATATGACAAGGACGGAGACGGCGACATTGATGTTCAGGACTTGAAGCTGCTTTCAAGTGCCGATGTCCGCGACCGCGTTTTGAAACCCCACTACTGGGACAGGTGGAAAGCCGACCTGATACAATCACAAAAGGTCGCAAATATACTTGTCGATTGGGTCTGGGGGTCAGGCAAACACGGCATTGTCATCCCTCAAAGGTTGCTTGGTGTTGCCGATGATGGCATTGTCGGCGACAAAACTTTATCGGCGGTAAACTTTGCCGACCCTGACCAGCTCTTTGATGCCATATTCCAAGCGCGTGTCGATTTCTTCAATGAAATAACCGAAGCGAGCATCCGGGAATATGAAAAGAAGATTGGTCGCAAGGCAGAGGAAGCCGAATTGATGAAGTACACCAACAAGCGGTTCTTGAAAGGCTGGCTTAACAGACTTGACGACATTAAAACAATATGATATGAAGAAGATTATTGCATTGGTCTTGGGGTTTGCCGTGCTTGCTTCTTGCGGCACTGCAAGGAAGATTCAGAGGGCGGAACAAAAAGCCCAAATTGACAGTGCGACGACCACCAAGGAGACGGAACGGAGTATTGACAAGTACATTGACACGACCCGGTCGCAACACGGTAAAGTGACCATTACCGAAATAGAGTTCTACCGAATCCCGGATGCCAAGGACATTCCGCCGGTCAAGGATAGAGACAAGAACCGGTTTTCGGAATCATTCCGGAGGGCGGACAGCCTTTTTGATGCCACGCACGAAGCGAATGTGGAATTGCAGAATGTCGGCAACATCAAAGGCGCGGTCAAGTCTATAAGACAAACGGTCATTGAATCAGATGTTGAGCAAAAGGGCGAAAGCAAGGAAACAGGCGAAAGCAAGGAATCTGAAAGTTCGGCGAATGTCGCAAGGAATGAAGCCGGCATTCAGGAGAAGCAGGAGCCGCCCCCCGACCCGTACCGATGGCGATATATATTCTACATATCATTGGTTGGCGTTGCCGTTTTGCTATACCTGAAAAGAACGCCGATAATGAATTGGATTAAGAAGATTCTTGCAGGGATAAGAAAAGTTCTGTGATTTCTTTTTACCTTTGCAGGAACATTGTTGTGAAAGCCCCAAAGTTGCATTGGGGAACAATGTGCCCCGGCTTATGGTCGGGGCTTTATTTGTACACGAGTAAGCACTCCGATTTGGGCATAAAAAAGCCCCGAAAGTATCGTTTTCGGGGCAATTCGTGTACATTTTCGTGTACATAATTTATAAAACATTGATTTTCAATGTTTATTGCGGTGCGGACGGGACTCGAACCCGCGACCCCGGGCGTGACAGGCCCGTATTCTAACCAGCTGAACTACCGCACCAGTATTTCAATCAGCGTATCCCTGTTTTCCGGGAAAGCGGTTGCAAATGTAGGACGTTTTTTTCAATCTTGCAAATATATTCTTGAAAAAATCTCACATTTTTCCGCAGATTTTTCATAAGAAACAGTCAGTCAGCAGTATCTGCAGCGCTGATTTCTTTATCAATATCAGCGAGAGAATCGACTTTCTGCTTAAGCGTCCTTGTATAGCCGTAACATTCTGTCACCAGCCTGCGTGTCTCATCTATCAGTTCATCGATCTTGTCGAGACTTGATTCCGGATTCTTCACTATCGCCTCTATCTCCTTGAGACGCGCGATATTCCTGATATAATCCTGATTTGTCATTACCATATCTTTTATCTGTTCATCATTTCACTTGTTACTCAATACATAGACCTGCCGTCATGAGCGGGATGCCTTGGACATATCACACAGCCGGTCCCGGCATCAGCTGCCGATGCTCCGGCTGTCCCTGACATAAACTCCATCATCCTCCGACCCGCCGGCATTCTTCCCTGGAGCATCTGCCTTTATGCCGTTGACCAGACAGTCCCACATTCCATCTATGAACTTCAGTGCAAAACTGTCTCCTACCGATCTGGACGACACATTTTTCAGCACGGTCCCATCCTTGTCCATAGCCAGCACATATCCCTGCCTGAGAATGTTACGCGGATCTGATGCCCTGATAGAGGCATCTGCAAGCGCCACCTGGCCCTCCAGGGCACTGACTGTTGCATTCAGGGCGAACAGGATGTTGGTCAGGCATCTGTTGACCTCACTTTCAGAGGAGGCCACGGCAGTCGTCGCTCCAGTCGTGATCCGGACAAGATATTCGCGTACCGTTCTGTCCGACCTGTCGGCAGCCAGGGCCGATGCGTGAGCTATCACTGTCAGGAGTCTGTCCGCTATAGTTTCTGCATCCATGACCTTCAATGCCATCTGACCGGTCAACGAAGCGAATGTCTTCTTCAGGACAGACTCAAGGGCATTGGTCCTGTCCGAGAGTGAATACCGGATGCCGGCAAAAATCCTTCCCAGAGACCGCTCCTCTGCCACCAGTCTCCCACCAACTGCATCTTGTATGGAAGCGAGAAGGTCCATCACCTGTTCCTCCACACCCGCTGTCCAGTCCACGATAAAATCCGCGAGAGCGGTAGGGGTCTTGAAATGACAGTTTGCAACCATATCCACTATATGATAGTCTCTCTCGTGACCGACAGCCGTGAGCACAGGCAGAGGGCATTCTGCAATCTTTTTCCCGAGGTCATAGTCATCATAGCAGAACAGGTCGGACTCGGCTCCTCCGCCGCGCAGAATCAGTATGAGGTCAAAATCCCCGGTGCGGCAGATAAGATCTATGCCGGCGCAGATAGAGTCAGGACATCTGTCTCCCTGCATCAGGGACTGGAACAGCGTGAGATCATACCTGAAACCGTACTGGTTGCCAGCCAGATGCTTTATGAAGTCTCCGTATCCGGCGGCATCTCCGGACGATATCACAGCTATCCGCGCCGGGAGGAAGGGAAGCCCGATCGATTTCTGGAGATTGATAAGACCGGATTCCGTAAGACGCCGGACGGTCTCCTGCTTCTGCAGCTCCCTCTGGCCTATGGAATATGTTGCATCTATATCCTGTATGACCAGAGACAGGCCGTAACGGGGGGAATACTGTACGGAAATCCTTACTACCACCGAGATTCCCGCGACAAGCTGCTGTCCCGTAAGGCCGCTGAACAGAGTTATGATACCGGAATTCGACTTCCAGATGATTCCCCGGGCTCTTGCCAGTTCATCTCCTGCAGATGACTTCTGGATAAGGTCCAGATAATGATGTCCCCTCACCTCGCTGTGCGAGGCGATCTCCACCCTCACCCAGCGGTCAAGCGACCCGATCCTGTCCCGTATGACAGTCTGGAGCTCCACGAGTTCTATATATGCCCTGCTTTCCATCAATATCACATTGCACAAGGAAACAAATTTAATGAATCATAAGTGAAATCGCAATTTTTATAGTATCTTGCATATCTGTTTCGCCTTGCAGATCCGTGACCGACTGTCCGCCAAGGCCTGAAACAGGGTAAAAACACGAGTGATTATGACAAGAGAAGAACTGATGCGCAAAGCCATAGAGCTTTCAATACATAACGTCGCGGAAGGAGGAGGCCCGTTCGGGGCGGTGATAGCGAAAAACGGGGAGATCATTGCCACGGGGGTCAACCGGGTCACATCGGAAAATGACCCGACAGCACACGCCGAGGTCAGCGCAATAAGATCTGCCGGAGAGAGGCTGGGCACATTCGATCTCAGCGGCTGCGAGATATATTCCTCCTGCGAACCTTGTCCGATGTGCCTCGGTGCAATATACTGGGCTCATCTGGACAGGCTGTACTATGGCAACAGCAAATACGATGCTGCCCGTATCGGCTTCGATGATGCATTCATATACAGAGAACTCGAGCTCAGTCCGGAAATGCGCAGACTCAGGACAGAGATTCTCCTGCCAGACGAAGCCAGAAAAGCGTTCGATGACTGGGCAGGCAAAGACGACAAGGTCGAATATTGAACCTTGCCGTCATCCCCGGCCATATAAATGTCACTTAAGACTTTTCTGCTTGTGCTTCATCCTGTGCCCGAAGAAATCCTTCTCCCCCACTGTCCTGAAGCCTAATCTTTCATACAGTCTCTCCGCCGCCGGATTATCAAGATCCACAAGCAGCCCTGCGACGTCGAACCCGAGTTCCGCCGCACGTCTGTCCATTGCATCAAACAGGGCGGAACCTATCCCGTATCCTCTGTAAGAAGGATCCACTGCCACTGAATCATAATAGAATTCTCCCGGCCCGGTCTCATCATCCCATTTCATATCAGATGCACCGAATCTTGCGGCAAAGGCATCCTCGACAGGACGGCGCAGCCTGTGCAGCTGAGCCCCGTCATAACCTATCATTATTCCCACTACAGGAATGCTGTCTGTCCCGGACATCCGCCCGCAGTCTCCGGCATCGCTCTCTCCGTCCGATGGCATATCATCGCGCCCATCAAAGTCTCCCGGTCCGAGTTCAGCGACAACGGTATTTCTGTAGCTGTACAGAGTATCCTCTTCTGCGGCCACTTCAGCCACAAGGCTGATCAGATCATCCACTGTCTTCCCCTTCCCGCGGGCAAGAAAGGCATCCACCGGCCAGGCCATCACAACCAGTCTGGCAATATCTTCCGCATCCGATCTGCGGGCCGGTCTTACAAAGACCTTTTCTTTCATTTTCTGCATATCCTTATACATTTATCTCCGCCCTCATTATGGATGTCCACCGCTGTCCGGCAGATGGAATCGTACATAGAAGCCGGCTGTCAGCGCAAATATAATGATATTTTCTTACTAACTTTGCCTTCCTTCCGACCGCACAAGATCTGCAGCCGACATTCCGCGCATATCCGGCCGGCAGGTAAACCGTATATGGACAGAATAACCTACATATCCGTAATACTTCCGCTCAAGCTGGAATGGGAACCATGTTACCGGACAGACATCGAGGACATCCGCCCGGGACAGAGGGTCAAGGTCCTATTCGCAGGCAAGGAATATATCGGTGCGGTAAGCGCTGTGGGCATAGAACCGCAGGTGGCCCCTGCAAGGATAATGCAGATAATCTCCAGGGAGGAGAAGCTTGATGACATCCTTCCGGAAGAGATCAGGTTCTGGAGGGCACTTGCCGAATATTATATGTGCACTGTCGGTGAAGTATACAGGACGGCGTACCCTGGAGGAAAGATATTTTCCGAGGAGATCCGCGCAAGGAAGAACGAGGCGCTGCTGGCGAGACAAGAAAGGCAGAGGGAAATACAGGCCAGGAAAGAGGAAGCCGCCAGGGCAAGGGCGGAAAAGGCAATGGCAAGGCTGTCAGAAAAGAGATGCAGGCTCAGGGAGACGCTGGAGAGGAAGAAGCAGATGCTGGAGAAATGCAGGGATACCGGCAGACGGGAGAAGATTCTGTCATGGATCGACAGTCTGGAGGAACAGATCAGGAATGTGGAGACAGTTCTGCAGAAGGCATCAGAAGACGCAATGTCGGGCGGAACGGCAGCCGCTTCAGACTCGCTGCCGGCCGGGACTCTCCCGCACGAAGATACGGCCGAAGTATCCGGGACCGGCATTGTGCTTTCCGGACCACAGAGAGATGCCGAGAATGAGATACGGGACGCCTTCCGGCAGGGAAAGACTGTACTGCTCAACGGGGTCACCGGTTCAGGAAAGACAGAGATCTATATCTCCCTGGCATCCGAGACACTGAAAAAGGGTATGGATGTGCTGTACCTTGTCCCGGAAAAGGCAATGGGAAGGCAGCTTGAAGAAAGACTGCGCGGATATTTCGGAGAGGGTCTTCTCCTGTTCCACTCCGGAGTGGGCGCCTCCCGCAAGACAGAGGTAGCAGACAGAATCAGGTCAGCCGGAAGGCAGAGCTGCATCGTGCTCGGGACAAGATCCGCAATCTTTCTCCCTCACCGCAGCCTCGGACTGGTGATCGTAGATGAAGAGCATGACACCTCATACAAGCAGGACTCCCCTGCCCCGAGATACAACGGAAGGGATGCAGCCATTATGCTTGCCTCCGTGCAGGGGAAAGGCTGCAACGTCATCATAGGTTCAGCCACCCCGTCTCTTGAATCGATATATAACTGCAGATCCGGAAAATTCCGCGAAGTGAGGCTGGACAGCAGGTACTATGGCGGTACAGGGGCGGAAGTAATGATAATAGACACGGTGGCGGAACGTCGCAAAAAAGGGATGGTCGGGACATTCTCGAGAAAACTCATCGACAGCATCCAGTCCGCCCTCGTCCGGGGAGGGCAGGTAATGCTGCTGAGGACAAGGAGAGGTTACTCCCCTGTTCTTCAATGTTCTGAATGCGGATACATTCCCAAATGTCCGAAATGCAATGTAAGCCTCACCTACCACAAGGACAGCGGCAGGATAATCTGTCACCACTGCGGATACCGCACGCTCAGACCTGATAAATGCCCTGAATGCGGAGGAAGCCTGACCGGACTCGGAACAGGGACCCAGAAGATAGAAGAAGAGGCGGCTGCCCTTTTCCCCGCTGCGAGGATTGCAAGGCTCGACAGCGACACTGCACAAAGGGCCGGATTCGAGGCCGGGACCATAAAGGCGTTCAGCAAGGGAGAGATAGATATCCTGATAGGCACCCAGATTGTAGCGAAAGGATTCGATTTCGGGAGACTGTCACTTGTAGCCGTCCTCCAGGCCGACACTCTGCTGGGAGTACAGGACTTCCGCGCAGATGAAAAGGCATTCCAGATACTGGAACAGTTCAAGGGGAGATCCGGCAGAAGAGGAGACAGAGGGACATTCATTATCCAGACCGCCCAGCCGGATCATCCGGTATACAGAGCATTGCAGAAAAACAGCGAGGCTCCGGAACAGGAGTTCTGCTCGGGACTCCTTGCAGAGAGGGAGGAATTCGGCTACCCGCCATATACGAGAATAATAGACATCACGTTGAAGGACAGAATCGAAGACAGGGCGGCAAGAATGGCGGATGCCCTTACGGACTGTCTTTATGGATTCAACGTCACCGGTCCGTATGTCCCATCCACAGGCAGATCCGCCGAAGGATATATAAGAGCCGTACGGATATCATTGCCGAAAGACAGGACCCTTGCCGACAGGAAGAGACTCCTTCTCAAGTCACTGGATGCCTTCGAGACACGGCAGAGATACACAGGACATATCACAGTGAATGTGGATCCTGCATGACAAGGCTCAGTCCCTGTGCAGCACATTTATCCGGTCAGGAAGAACCTCCAGCCGGACAGGCAGAGTCCCTGTTATCTCTCCATCCACCTCGACTATATCATGCCTCCCATCCGACGGAAGGACCTCTACCGTCCCGGCCCTGAAAGACAGCACCTCTTTCTGCCGCAGGAATGTGCCATCTATGAGCCTGCGTGCCGCTCCCGGTATCCGGTAAGCCTTCAGCGGAGGTATGACCGTCACATCCAGAAGGCCATCATCCATTACAGCATCAGGTGTCTGCCGGAAGCCTCCTCCCGAATACCGGCCGATACCGAAAGCGATTGACAGACACTTCCCCTTATACACCGTCATACCGTCACATACAACTTCAACCGAAAAATTTTCAGAATGGACAAGATTATATATCAGAGAATCGACATAGAGCAGCCGGCCTGACTTCCCCCTGTCCTTCTGCCTGTTGACTCTTTCACATATCATAGCATCCAGCCCTGCGCCTCCTATATTTATCATATAGGAGATCCCTCCCGGACCTGCGCTTCCATCACAGACAGAAGATGTGACCTTCACTATATCCTGCCCGGAAAAGGATCCGGCCGAGATCATATCCACGACTTCCCCGACATCGTATGGTATATGGTGGGATTTTATCCAGTCATTTCCAGATCCGATGGGAACGACGGCAAGGGTAAAGTCCGACAGAGACACCGACCCGCCCTTGAGCCGCACATCAGAAATATAATGCATTATACCATCCAGAATCTCGTGCGCCGTCCCATCTCCGCCGACAGCGATGAACCTGCGGAAACCCTCCTCTGCCGCAGAACAGGTCAGCTCTGTAGCGTGAAACCTGCAATCAGTAGACATATATCTGCAGTCTATGCCTTTGCAGCGCATCAGATCCTCTGCCATTTTCCATTTAGGAAGCAGTTTCCCTGTTCCCGCGTGAGGGTTCACGACGGCATACCAGGCCAAGTCATTATGCTCCATTGAATCCTCCCGTAAAACGGCAACAAAAGTAGCAAATTAAAGGAAGTAACGAAAATTTTTTATAAATTTGCCAAGATTTTGACCTCTAAAATAAAGGTAGAATGGGAAAAGTTATAGCTATAGCAAACCAGAAAGGCGGTGTGGGCAAGACCACTACTGCAATCAACCTCGCAGCATCCCTTGCCGTTCTGGAGAAAAAGGTGCTCATCATCGATGCCGACCCCCAGGCCAACACCACCTCCGGGCTGAACTTTTCCCCTGACAATGACGAGAAGCGGACACTGTATGAGGTGCTTATAGGTAATATCAACATAAAGGACACGCTCATTCAGACAGAGATCGCCGACCTGCAGATGGTCCCATCCAACATAAACCTTGTAGGAGCGGAAATAGAACTTCTGGACAACCCGCACAGGGAATCTGTGCTCAGGAACGCCCTGGCTCCGATAAGGGGCGACTATGACTTCATAATCATAGACTGTTCCCCTTCCCTCGGACTGACGACAGTGAATGCACTGGCCGCGGCAGACTCGATAATGATTCCGGTACAGCCCGAATTCTTCGCTCTCGAAGGTCTCGGCAAGCTGCTGCAGACAATCAGGCTGGTCCAGGGCGGAATCAACCCTGACCTGACGATCGAAGGCTTCCTTGTCACCATGTTCGACGGAAGGACGAAGGTGCACTCACAGGTTGTCAGCCAGCTGAAGGAACATTTCGGAGATATGGTGTTCAAGACCATCATCCAGAGAAACATCAGGCTCAGCGAAGCTCCATCACACGGCAAGCCGATAATTCTTTACGATGTGGTGTCGAACGGCACCACAAACTACCTGAATTTGGCGAGGGAAATCCTTGAAAACAACAGATTACAATGAGCAAGACACCAAGAGGACTAGGCAAGGGACTGGGGGCTCTCCTTGGAGAGAGCACTGACATAAGCAACTTCAGGAAACCGGTTGAATATATCAACAAGACAGTTGTGACTTCCGAACAGACACAGAATTCGGCAGACATAATGCTCATACCTGTCGATATGATCGAGCCGAACCCTTTCCAGCCGAGAAGCACGTTTGATCCTGCCGCAATGGAGGAACTTGCAGAATCAATACGTACGCTCGGACTGATACAGCCGATCACCGTCAGGAAGAAATCCCCTGACAGATACCAGATAATCAGCGGTGAGCGCAGGTTCAGGGCAAGCCGGCTGGCAGGACTGACGGAGATGCCGGCATACATCAGGGAGACAGATGACCAGGGTATGCTGGAAATGGCCATCGTAGAGAACATACAGAGAGAGAATCTCGACCCTATAGAGATAGCCCTGAGCTATCAGAGACTGATCGAGGAATGTGACCTCACCCAGGAGCAGATGGCAGCCAGGGTCGGCAAGAAACGGGCCTCTGTGACAAACTACCTCAGGCTGCTGAAACTTCCTGCCAAAGTTCAGCACGACCTCAAGGTGGGGCTTCTCAGCGTCGGGCACGCCAAGGTGCTTCTCGGGATAGAAGATGAATCCATACAGGAAAAGCTTTGCGATCTTGTCATAAAAGACGGGCTTTCAGTAAGACAGCTGGAAGACAGGATCCGCAAGGCAGGGAAAGAGGAGCCATCAAAGACGCCCCAGGAGCAGGAACTTCCAGATGACTACTTCAAGGTACTCGAGATAGTGGGTAAATATTTCGGGAACAGCATCAGCCTGAAACGCAGTTCAACCGGCAAGGGGACGATGACTATACATTTCAGTTCAGACGAGGAGATCAGCAGATTCCTCAAGGCTCTGGAGAATTCATCACTATAGACAGGAAACGGGAAGATTCTTAAACCAGTCTGTATTCCAATGGCGAATATCCTGAGACATATCATCCTTTTACTGGTCTTTATGGCCGGTTTTTCAGTATGCGCCCAGGCACAGTTCAAGGAAGAAGCATTCACGCAGACATACAACGAGCCGGACGACACTACCGCCACAAACGACACTTCCGACAAGATGTTTTCATTCAAGGAACTTTTCGGAGGCGTCGCCCACAAGAGGGACCTGAGAATCGGGACGATGTTCGCAGGATCGGTAGTGATGCCAGGAATTTCCCAGATATACAACCGGGACTACTGGAAACTGCCTGTAATATACGGAGGAATCGGAGTATGTGCAGGTCTCGGAGGCCACTATCTGCACCAGTACAATCTGTCAAAGAAGGCATACGATGCAGCCTACGCCCAGGATCCGAACACCACCCTTACCGTCAACACCCAGGCAAAAGCCACCGGAACCATCCTCCTTGTCGGCGCGGGCCTCATCTACTGGGGCTCACTGATGGATGGAGTCGTAAACTACAAGAAAGACATCCAGCCTCACCCGGGCAGGGCTACACTGTATTCAGTGCTGCTTCCAGGGCTCGGACAGGCATACAACGGCGAATACTGGAAAATCCCGATATATTGGGGCTGTCTGGTGGGATCTGCCCATTACCTTTACACCAACAACCTCAACTATCAGAGATACAGAAGGATTTTCAACGAGACATATCAGGAAGGCTACAACGGCCCCATCCAGCAGTCGACGGCACAATACTACAGAGATGTCTACAGGCGGTACAGGGACTACTCGATCCTTGCCCTGGCAGGCTTCTACCTCCTGCAGGTAATAGATGCCAACGTGTTTGCCTATATGCACGATTTTGAAGTCAGCGATGACATCTCTATGAGTGTCGAGCCGGCCGTCATTGCTCCGGACAACACTTACGCGATGACAGGCAGCGGATTCAGCAACACTGTAATGGACAACGCCATAGGGTTCAGGATAGGACTGAGATTCTGACCGGCCGGTGATAATGAGAAAAGAAATGAATACAAGAAGAATCATACTGGCCGCCATAGCGGCATTATCTCTTGCGGCACAGCCTATGGCCGCAGGCCCGGAGAAAGACTGGGAACCTCGCAGAGGGCACAAGACAAGACTGGAGCTGACAAAGGAAAATGCCAGATACCAGGCAATAGTCGACTCCCTGAAAGCCGAGATAGAGGAGCTGAACCGGGAAATGTACCAGAGGGACAGCATCGCATCTGAAATAATGGAGATATACGAGGGCAACGATACCATTGTATACAGCAACGAGGTGACTGACAGTCTTCTGAACCTGTGGTATATCCACAAGGCCGTAGGGGATGACAATGCCGGGGAATACGATATGGATACGGTGCATTTCAAGTCAGATGTCCCCGATTCCGTATATATCGAGAGGATCCGCAATATGAATTCTTTCATCACACTGCCATACAACGACATAGTAAAAAACTACATTGTCCTGTATTCGGAAAAGATGCCGGAAAGAATCGGGAAGATAATCGGCCTGAGCAGGTACTATATGCCGATATTCGAAGAGATCTTCAACAGATATGACCTGCCCGAAGAACTCAAGGCAATGGCCATTATAGAATCATCTCTCAACCCGACCGCCGTATCAAGGGCCGGGGCGAAGGGAATGTGGCAGTTTATGTACAGCACAGCCAAACTGTACGGGCTTACAATAAATTCTTTTGTAGACGAACGGCTCGATCCGGTGGCCTCTGCGGAAGCGGCTGCACGCTACCTCAAAGATTCATATATGATCTTCGGGGACTGGAATCTTGCCATAGCTTCATACAACTGCGGTGCAGGCAATGTGAACAGGGCAATAAGAAGGAGCGGAGGGAAACGCGCTTTCTGGGACATATACCCATATCTGCCGCGCGAGACCAGAGGATATGTTCCTGCATTTGTCGGAGCCCTCTATACCCTCAGGTACTACAAGGAGCACGGGATAGAGCCGGAAGCAGTGGCACTGCCTCCTGCCGTAGATACTTTCAAGATTCATAAAATGCTTCATTTCAAGCAGATAAGCGAACTTGTCGGAATCCCTGCAGAGGAAATCAAAAACCTCAACCCTCAATACAGACACGAGATCATCCCGGGCAATGAAAAAGAATACATTCTCCGCATTCCGTACAGCTACGTCAATGGCTTCATCGATGCAGAAGACTCGTTGTATTCATATAAGGCGGATGTCTATTTCAACCCTGTAACCCTCAAGAAGATAAAGGATGGAGGAGATGGGCAGAGGATTGTCTACAGGGTAAAAAGCGGCGATGTACTGGGCAAGATAGCGTTGAGATACCGTGTGACCGTGAGTCAGATAAAGAGATGGAACAACCTGCGCAGCAATACAATCCGCATCGGACAGAGACTTGTCATCTACTCCGGGGTCAAACCATCCGCGGAACCGGTGCAGACAAAGAAGACAGCCGCCACTTCCTCATCCTCAAGCAAGACCAGTGTATCTCCGGACACACCGTATACAACCTACACGGTAAAGAGCGGGGACACCCTGTATGACATTGCCAAGGCATATCCTGGCGTCAGCGCCAAGAACATAATGGATTTCAACGGCATAGGATCCAGGATCAAGCCGGGAATGAAGATCAGGATTCCCAAGCTGTAAGTATGCACGGGCGTTCCTGCATCGTACAGCAGCTACAGTGCAAGGGAGAAAAGGATACGGCACTCGCTCTTCGGTGTACGTGCAGACGCTGTCGGAGAGGTCCAGGGATACTGCAGCGTCGATAATCTGAAATATGCCTTGCACCAGCGGGAGAGAGTGATACCGGCAGTCATCGCACACCACCAGCCCCGCCCGTAATAGGCAGGAACATTGAAATTGCCGGGAGCATCCCTCTCGTAAGCATATATCCGGTCGGACCAATTGTCGACCTTGAAAAGTCCTGCCCTTAGATAGACTGACATCCGGTCCGGTTTCCAGCCGCCTTCAACATATCCCAGAAGCCCGAGAGATTTGTTATACAGAGCATTCAGTCTCATTACTGCCGTCCAGTCACCTGCAGCATATCTGATGTCCACCCTGAAATCTGTCATGGTCCTCTCTGTACCGTTCCGCAGACGTTCCGAAAGCCTGGCAGCGAGAGCCAGTGCAGGATTCAGCTGGAGTGTATAGTTCAGAAGCAGCTTGAGCTGCCTGCCAGGACCATCCGAACCGTATTTCGGCTCCGTATAATACGCAGCATCCGCGCTGAACGTTCCTGAATGCCTTCTTACAGTCGAGCCGAATCCCGTACGTCCCTGAAGATGGATATTGTCCCCTGCTCTGAACCTTCCTCCCGCAGCTATGGAATACTGTCCATCCGCATATCCTCCCCTGAATGCCAGGACGAGGTTTTCCCCGACACTGAATACCGTCCCCGCCACGGACGCAGGTCTCAGATCCAGTGCATCCACTGCAACCTCGCCGAACAGGTCCACTCCCCTGACGCACCATCTGAAATCAGCGGAAGCTCCTGCAGAGGACACCCGGGAGAAATGCTCCGGAAACACGTCTGCATATCCCGTCACCGACAGCTGTGCACTGGTTCCATACCAGGCCACATTCACTGCAGGCATCAGAGATATTTTCTGATCCCTGTCCCCGGACATCAGCTCCTTCAGTCCTGGCAGCGCCACGGAAGAAGACACGACAAATCTTCCGATATTGAAATCTGCGGCAATGCCTCTGTTCGCACCTGCTCCCGAATAAGACCAGTACGGGGAAATACCGGATGGTCTGAGATAGAATGATTCGGGAGAGGAGAGAGAACTCATCATAAATCCGTTCCATAATGCGAGTCCCTGACCGTATCTGAGGCTGTAGTCCCCGATGACAATCTTGCCCAGATGGCGCCGCCCGTATCCGGCGAAATAGAATGATCCCCCATCCGGATACGGATTCTCACCGGCATAAGGCCTGTTCAGCGTTATCCCGAACTGAAACCTGTCCCGGCTGCTGAACCTGTATTTCATTCCGTATGCATATTCCGCCCCATCTCCAGCCTGTCTTGCATTGGCTCTTAAGACCAGTGTATTGTGTACGGCACCGGTCATAGCAGATGATCTTCCGGGCGGGGCATCCGAATCGAGTGAAATGAAAGGGGCCAGAGATCTGACCGTCTCCTCGGGAAAGCCATCCAGGGCCGAAAGTTCCATAAAGGAGAGCACATCCCCGTGTCTCCGGCGGTAGTCGAGAAGGGATGCCACCTGATACTGTGTCAGCAGACCGCTCGATACGAGCCTGCTCCCAGGGGCGAGATTGATCCGGAGAGGTGTCTCCAGAAAAGAGGAAAGACGTTCCACCTCATATTCATCCAGCGATTCAGGAGAATCCGTGCCAAGCAGACGCATTATCATTCCGATGGCATCATCCCCATCCGGCTTTCCGGATGTTCCCTCCACACCGCCATCTCCATGACTCTCTTCGACACGGTATGCCGGATGTTCTGACGGCACTTCGGATGGATACATATATCCTCCCGCAGCCGCAGCTGCCAGCCCCGCAATCATACATACTTTCAGCATCATCACTCCTCGCCGCCCTTTCTCCGCCGCCGCTCCATCACCGGTACAAAGTTATATCGTTATTTCTGCTTTTCCGACTGGCTGGATGGCACCGGATGCCTGTTTTTCTGTTTTTTCATAAAAATTTTACGTATTGAGATGAATATTTTATGATTTGAAATTTTGTGCTAATTTTGTGACTTGTTTTAAACAGCCATATCAATGGAACACGTTACACTCAATGGCCGAAGATTCAAGACCTTCATAGACAATGACACTATCACGAAGGCAATTGAGGAAGTCGCAGCCAGGATAAATGCCGATTTCAAGGACAGTACCGACACACCGATACTGCTGTGTGTACTCAACGGATCCATAATGTTCACCGCTGAACTTATGAAACGGCTCGAGTTCAACCTTGAGCTGGTGTCAATCAAGCTGACATCCTACAGCGGGACTTCCAGCACAGGCAAGGTCCGTCAGGCAATGGGCCTGACCAGCGACATTTCCGGACGCAGGGTCATTATAGTGGAGGACATCGTGGACACCGGCAACACCATTGTAGCGCTCAAAGAGCTGCTCAGGGAAAAGGGTGCAAAAGAGACTGTCGTATGCACGATGCTTCTCAAGCCCGAAGTATACAGCAAGGATGTCCCTCTCGAATATGTCGCCATAGAGATCCCGAACAGGTTCATAGTCGGGTTCGGGCTGGATTACGATGAAATCGGCAGGAATCTCAAGGACATTTATGTTCTTGACGAGGACTGACGGGAATGCAATCCCACGCCTGCCATACTTTTTATAAAAAGCAGAACAGATATTTTAAGAGTTAAATATACAAGAGATGAAATACTTTATTCTTTTCGGGCCTCCGGGGGCGGGCAAAGGCACCCAGGCCACAGCAATGGTCGAAAAATACAATCTCCGCCATATTTCCACAGGAGCCCTTCTCCGCCAGGAGATCGCGGCCGGCAGTGAACTCGGTCTCAAGGCCAAGGCTCTCATCGACGCGGGGGCTCTTGTCCCTGATGAGATCGTAGAAGGTATGATTGAATCCGAATTCAGGTCCGTCAAGAATGTGGACGGCTTCCTCCTGGACGGATTCCCACGTACTACAGAACAGGCGAAGGCTCTCGACAGGATACTTGCCGGGAACGGAGAGGAAGTCACTTCCGTAGTGTCCATAATGATACCCGATACAATGATCCGCGAGCGTATACATCACAGGGCCACGATCGAAGGGCGCGCGGATGATGCCAGGGATGAGACAATCAACAACAGGATAGCCACATACCACAGCCAGACCGAACCGCTCATCGACTATTACCGCAAGGCCGGGAAATACAACGAGATCGACGGGACAGGCATAATAGATGATGTGCGTGAAGCCATATTCAGCCTGATGGACAGATTCTGACGGCTTCCATAATATCCTGCACCACAACAAATTGAATTAATAGCAGATGCGTATGATGCCCCCGGGAGCCATACAACAGACTTCCGGGGGCATACCTGTTCTCTCACATTATGGAAACTGACAAGAGATGAGCGCAGACAGCAGCGGCCGCATTATAATCAAACCCATTGAAAAAGACGCCAGGACCAAGGAACTGATCACCGGGCTGCTTGTGATATGGGAAGCATCCGTCCGAGCAAGCCATCATTTCCTGACAGAGTCAGATATCCGGGATCTCTATCCTCAGGCGGAGGAAGCCATCCGGCAGATTGACACACTGCTGGTTACAGACTATGACGGCAGCCCCATCGGGTTTATGGGCATACAGTCCGGTAAAATAGAAATGCTTTTTCTCCATCCTGACCATTTCAGAAAAGGCATAGGAAGAATATTGATTCAGAAAGCATTTGACGAATATGACGTGCAATATGTCGATGTCAACGAACAGAACCCCTCTGCCGTGAAATTCTACGAGAAAACGGGATTCCGGACTTTCCGCCGCGATGCCGTCGATGACTACGGCAATCCGTTCCCCATCATAAGAATGAAACGGGACACAGCATCTATTCCTGAGAAATGACTATCTTTGCCGCCTGAAAACAGCGGATATGCATCCACCAGGGGCTGCCCCGCAGCAATGATAAATACTATGGCCGAATCGAATTTCATAGACTACGTGAAATTGTCAGTCAAAACAACAAGAAGCAAAAATAACACAATCCACTGATAATCATAAATATCAGTGGATTTTTCTTTTCCTAACAGTTCTAATATTCTATCGTTTTTTACGCATTTTCAGACATATTTTGTTACCAGTTT
>JADIMI010000059.1 GCA_017694845.1 Candidatus Cryptobacteroides intestinavium | reverse complement strand
GTATAGGGATATTTAAAGGAATGTAGTATTCCATCAGGATTACCGAGAGGAAGAGGGGAGCGTGTCACCAGAGAAGAAATGCAGGTGAAAAAACGAAAAAGAACCTCTCAACCGTCAGGAAACTTGCCCTGCAAATCCTCAAGGCTCACAACGACAAGAAGAGCATTCGAAAAAGAATCTTCAGTGCTGCCCTATCTCAGCATTATCTCTTCGATGTGTTGTTGAATGCTAAAATTTGATGCGGTTGCCCTGGACCTGAACTCCTGTACGGAAGGGGTGACATACTCGAATGAGACCGCCGTATTTTCCACATAATGGGAATATATGGCTACAAGACTTTCCGCATCATCCGGTCCGGCCTTCCTTACAATGGTCTCGTTGTCTTCCATCGGCTTTCCGTGCTTCCGGTCCCCCTAAAGAAGTTCCTTTATCGCGTTCTCAAGGGTCTCACCGTGCATATTCACCAAGGCGATTTTCCCGTCAGGGCCTATCAGGACAATGAAAGGGATGGCCTGAATTGCATAAGACGTGGCAGCTTCTCCCTTGAAACCCTTCAGGTCTGACCACTGCGGCCATGGCATCTGCTCCATCTCCATCGCTTTCTTCCATGCAGCCTCTCCGGTATCCAATGACACACTGATGACGTCCAGCCCGGCATCATGATATTTTTCGTAAAGCTGCTTTATGGCAGGAATTTCAGCCCTGCACGGCCTGCACCACGATGCCCAGAAATCCACAAGAAGAACCCTGCCCGGCCTGACTGCATCCGAAAGCCTTACAGGTTGTCCTGAATCGGTCGTGGAACCGAAATCGATGTAATCTTTCCCTTTTGCCACGGCTTTTCTGGCCTTGTCCGTGTCTTCCATGCTCCTGCGCATACTTTCCTGCTTCTCTTTCCATGCCTGTGCATACTCCGGCTTCATGGTTCCGTTTATCTCCTCGAACAAAGACTCGGAATAGAATTCGGGCGTGCGGCCGTAGAACAGGGCGGCACCTGCAGGAGTCCCGGCATATTTCCTGACAAACTCAATATACTGAGGCCTGGCCTGTCTGTAGAACACTTCTATGGAATCGGACAGGGATGTCCGTTCGCGGTAAGCCATTGACCTGGCATGGGCCTCCCTGTGCGGTTTCAAAACCAGTCTCTCGAAATCGTCATTGATACTGTTTCCGCCTGCCGTTATACCGTCCGGAGTATATTTTATCCGGATATCTCCCGGGCTGGCTATGCAGTCCGCCGGCAGAAGGTCGTAATATTCCGTGTAATGATCCGACCTGACTTTCGGTTCAAGCTCGAACGTTACCAGACAAGGTTCCCCGACATCCTCCAGGACGAAAGAATATACGCCGTTCTCGATTACCGTACTGTCCAGAATGACATTCTTCCCGGCATCAGCAGGATATTGCCTTGTCATATATACTTTCACTCCGTCATATTCTCCGGAGCCGGTGTCGGCTGTCACCGAAAATGTCCTTGAACATGAAACGACGGCCAGAAGTGCGGCAGACATCGCCGCAACCATGATTTTTTTCATAATATCCATAATAATCTTTACCATTTCCTTATTTTATTCCGAGTATTCCGTCATATTCGTCACCGGAAAGCAGTCCGAGAGCCTTGACGACGGCAGGATTCGCAGTATTCAGGATCCGGTAGTAGATGTCATGGTCATCCGGATAGAGTTCCCTCGCGAGCAGGGCTTTCAGCTGGGTCTTTATGGCGTATGCGCTTCTGTCGCATTCTTTCCGGTCGAACGGCAGGCCGGAAGCCACGGCCTTGTCAGTCAGTTCCCTGAACATTTCGTCTTCGCCGGTGAATTTCCGGAAATACGCCTCAGGAGTCCGGTATTTCTTCTTCAGCATATCCCCGTTCTCCCGGAGATATGAGGACACCTCTGACTTCTGCATGCCGTTGAAGGAGACATTGTAGTACCATTGTGTCATGAAGACGGTATCGCGTGGAACATACACATCGGCTTCTATGCCTCCGCGTGATTTCAGAAGTCTTCCGTTGGTCAGGGACCGGAATGTCCCGGCCGTATCCGCAAATACCTTCCCGTACCCTTCGTATGGTTTCTGTATGGTCATGCCGCATGGCGTAAGGTATCTGGCGACCGTAAGTCTCAATGCGGACCCGTCCTTGAACGGCAGAGTCTCCTGTATCAGTCCTTTGCCGAAAGTCGTGGAACCCACAATGACAGCCCTGTCCCAGTCCCTCAATGCTCCGGCCAGTATCTCGGCGGCCGACATGGTCTGTCCGTTAGTGAGCAGGACCACGCGGCCCGTCTCGAAACATCCGTCGACTTGAGTGCAGGCCGACTCCGTAGGTATGTGCGCCCCGGAAGTCGTGACTATTGTCCTGTTGCCTCCGAGCAGTTCGTCAGCAATGGCAATGGCGGACTCCATAAACCCACCGGGATTGCCCTGGATATCCAGGATCAGATTCTTCATCCCCTGTTTTCCAAGCTTGCCGACTGCCTGTCTGAACTCTTCGGGAGATGACTCTGCAAACATTGTAAGCCGGATATAGCCTGTCCTGGCATCGGCCATATATGCGGTCTGTACCGTTTTACCGGATGCCGGGCCGGAATCCGCCCCCGAAGCCGTAGGTCCGAGCAGCGCCGCCTCGTTCGCCCTGGCTTCCTCCGGAGTCAGGTAGGCGGAAAACGGATCCAGGGTGCTGACTGTCCTGGCTATCACATCATTCACGAAAGATGCCTTGTCCACCGTGTCCACGTACATGTTCATGATGGCGTACATGGTCATGTTCAGTTTTTCTTCAGGCGTGTCCTGCGCTTTCAGCGGCAGGAAGGCCGTTGTCGCCAGCGCTATGGCCGACATTATATATCTTTCCGGTTTCATCGCTTCACAGATATTCTGTCATTCTGCCTTGAGTATCTCTATCACTGCTGAAATTTCATCCATCAGACCGCTCGGGCTTCCTCCGTAGCCTTCGGCGATATATCGGATCCTTCCGTCCTTAAGTACCGCCTTCTGAGGAATGCCGGATGTGCCTTTGATAATGCTCCGGTACACCTTGTCATGACCTTCGCTGCCTTCACGGTTTTCATCGAACAGGACGGTCATATTGCGGTAGCCTCCCCTTTTCCACACGTTCCTGACCCTTTTCCTGTCGGGTTCGTCCTGTGTGCAGATGAAATAGAAATGCACATTACGGTCATCCGCATATTTGTCAACGGCAAGCTGCATCCCTTCGAGGGCTGCGATGCATGGAGCGCACCATGTGGCCCAGAAATCCAGGACAACGATATCGTCCGGCCCGAACCCCGCAGACTCCACCTTTTTGCCTCCGATACTTGTCAGCGAGAAATTTTCGTAAGGCACATCGACCATCCCGGCCATCACGTCATTCCTGAGATTTTCCCTGGCAGTCTCGGTTTTCAGTGATTCATAATAGGCATCGAATGTCCCGGCAGGCTTTTCATCAAGGGAATTGTAATGATTCCTGAGCATCGAGAACAGTTCCGGCGTGAGCCTTCCTACGGCTGTGGCCCCAAACAGTGCGGTTACGGCATCGTCATGTCTGCCGAGTTCCTCCAAAGCCTTTATATAGGATTCATTCCCGTCAGCGTACTGGTTGTACCTGACTGCAGCGTCTGCCCTGTCCATACATTCCACGGCTTCGGCAGGACGGCCGCTTCTCTGCAGTATTTCGGTCTCGACCGCAAGATAATAGTCCATGGAACCGTCGGCAGGCATGATCTTGCCTCCGCCGTACATATCCGGATTGCAATCCTTTTTCTCCCACATGTTCCGGATGATGTCTTCCGATATGTCCACGTATTCCTTCGGATCTATGGGTGCCTTCATGATAAGGAACATCGGACCGTGCGAATACAGGTCAGCCAGCATCGAATATGTCATTTCCGGCAGGACCTGACGCAATTTGTCCCATAACCCTTTCTGATACAGGAACTGGGAATAGCTGCGGTAGAAATTCATATAGACGAAGCCCGATCCGTCCGGAGCCTCAAGCCATCCGGATATGGGGAAATCCCGTCTGAAGGCATCACACCTTGCCATATACTCCACAGAATCCGCGGCACCGTTCACGGATTCGGCAGAAAGCCTTCTGGCGAAAGCCCCCCTGGGATACTTCTCGAGAAGCTCTGACTTCAGAAATTCGGCCCTTACGGTGTCCTTGTCACCGTAAAGAGCCGAAAAATAGTCTGCAGCAAGCTTCTCTTCCGTCGTTTCCACCTCATTCTGCGCCATCAGCGGGCAGACAGCCCAGACTAATGACAACGCCAATACTGCAATTTTCTTCATTGTGTCTATAAAATTTACTCGGTAGCTATAAATCTTAAGTCAATATCGTAATTATCCTTGTAGTAATCCAGAATGATATTCCATTTTGTCGCTACGGCATCGTATTTCAGGAACTCCGCTACAGTCTCATCCGTAGCATTGAAGATCTGGGATATGTAATAATCGAAATCATTCGAACTAGGATCAAAATATCCGGATGTCCACTGCCCGGAGTAGGTCAGAAGTTCGTTATACGGGGAATACGGATTTGCATATTTCGGGATAAAGCCCCTTGTACGCAATTCTTCTATGTCCTCCGGAGGGAACGCCGACGTCATGGTCTCGGAATCGTAGACTATCTCCACATCCGGTTCATTGGTGTAATCGGATATGGTATAGAATTCTTCAGGCGTGCCAAGCAGACCCTGTGATATCCAGCTTTGGAACAATTCACTGACAAGGGCTCTCTTTTTGGTCCTTTTGGTATCTTCATCATAGGATGCGACCTGGCTCATGCCGGAAATGATTATGGCATTGTCATCGACCATATAATAGTCCATATAATAGTTCGGAGAGACACCGCTGCTGCCCCAATCCCTGTAATAATAATACTCTTCCACAAGATAAACCCTGAAAGGTATTCCTCCGCTCTGGAGAAACTCGTCGGAAAAATAATGCCACCAGATGTCATCAAGATAGTCGAGCATGTCTCCGACATACTGTGGATCCCCTTCCACGAAACGGTATACCACACCTCCGCTGGAAGCCGTTCCGGCGATCTGTTCCCAATAGACATCCGTTGAGTCTACGTCATAAAGCACGTACGAACTCCATTTTTCGTAAATATCCATTATCCTGGCATTGTCCTCGTCCGAGGCACCGGTCTGGGGAAGGTCATATCCTGCGTTGATAGTTACCGGATCGCCGATAGGAACATCCTTGCTGCAGGATGACATCGAAAAAGCCGCAGTCAGGCAGACAAACGCTGCCGTAATGCCATATATAATATTAAATGTTTTCATCTTTTCCACTTTTAATTATTCAATGACAGGGTCACCGGCACGTGTACCGCTGTTCCGGCTTTCATTCTGTATGAGGGCGCTGTTCTGGTCAAAAAGACAGTTCGGCAAAGGGATAGTGTACATAGGGTCGTTATGTCTCAAAGTGTAGACATAGGACTGGCCGCCCTGTTCCGCCCTGTAGACATGAGTGATTTCGGGCATACCCTGCCTGCGCAGGTCGAACCACCTGTGGCCCTCGTAGCATAGTTCCTTGCGTCTTTCCGTCCTGATGGCATTGAGAAGGTCTTCACCGGCGAGAGTCTCATCGACATATCCGGTTATCCTGGTGGCACGGAAGTCGTTGAGGGCTGCAAGCGCATCGGATTCGTTGCCCAGGAGGGCATTTGCCTCCATCGCATTGAGGACGGCCTCCGAAGTCCGGATATTCTGGCAAAGCTGCAATGAACCGTAAGGTTTGGTGATGATGTAGTCACTGTTGTCATAATCGGTTCCTTCCGCGACGAAATCCGCGTTTCCAAGTTCGAACATGGTGTACCGGATATCGTTTTCCTTGTCCCACAATGCCTGGAATTCATCATGCATGGCAAGCTTGTATCCGACATTGTCCACCCTCGGAGAAGGTCCGAACAGCCACAGCACTTCAGGGTTGGTGTAGTCGAGCGGATTGTAGTCGCTCCCGGAAGCATCCGCCGGATTGAACTCGGTAGTCAGATTCATCACCCTGATGCCGTAGTCCATTGCCTTTTCCACTTCGTCTATACATTCCTGATACCTTTCCATGTACAGGAAGACCCGAGACAGCAGGATATGTATGGCAGGCTGGTTGATCCTGTAATTGCCCGCTATGTACGGAAGAGGGTCCATCAGTCTGGCAGCCTCCTGCAGATCCGGAACAAGGACGTTCTCGTAGACCTCGGCGACGGTAGACCTGGCAATAGGCTCATTGCTGAGGTTGGAATCCAGTTTCAACGGCACTCCGAGGGCTTCCTTATTATAATTGTAAGGCTCCCCGTATATGTTCACCAGCTGGAAGTAAAGCAGGGCGCGTACTGCCAGGGCTTCCGCCTTGACCCTGTCTCTCTGGTCATCCGTACCGATGGCCCCGTCAATAAGGTCGAGGACAGCGTTGCATCCCTTGATTTTCTGATAGAACTGATAGTAGACGGTCTCAGAAGCGTTTTCATTGATGCGTTCCTGATATCCGTTGAAGTCCGACATATCGGGCTGCCACTGATAATAAGGGGAAACGGTGACTGTCTGTTCATTACCGGCATACGCATCCGGTTCAAACACAGTCGTCACATAGGCATTATCCTCCTGGCTCCATCCGTACATCCTCTTTATCAGATTCAGCATCTGGGCACAGTCATCATCCAGATATGACAGGAAAGATATGTCCGGGCCCGAATTGTCCGGATAACCGGACCCGATGAGAAGCTCTGAAAAATCCTCCGTCGTCTGCGGGATCATTTCGCTCTGGGACTCCTCCTTGAGGAAACCGCAGCCGCCGGCAAGAAGGATTCCGGAAATTGCCGATACTGTATAGAATATTGTCTTTTTCATTTTTTTCATCTTTAGATCATCAGAAACTGAGGTTCAACGAAATGGAAAAAGTACGGCGCGTAGGCCAGGACATCGTCTCCGGGTCGCGGCCTTCCCATCTGTCATCGAATGCAATGACGAACGGATTGGTCAGAGTGGCCGAGACGTACGCATTTATCATTCCGAGCCTGTTTATGAATTCTTTCGGAAGGTCATACTGCAGGGAAATGGAGCGGCAGCGGATGAAATCCGTACTGGCTATCCTTGCCGTCGACTGGTTGTACATCTGATAGATGGAACTGTTTATGTAGGACGATCCGTCATCCCCATAATACAAATCCATATACAGATTGTTCTGGCTCATGTTGCCTCCCGGGATGGCCGGAATGTCAGTATAAAGTTCGTCTCCAGGCTGTCTCCAGCGGTCGAACATATAGCGAGGCACGTTGACCTCCGGTCTCGGCATTCCGCTGGTGGCATAGAAAGACGGCAGCCAGCCCTGGGCACCGAGCGAGATGGCGAATGCGGCACGAAGATGGAAACTCTTGTACCTGACCGAGGTGTTGATACCGCCGTAGATGTCCGGCTGGGTGCATCCGGCCTTCACCAGGTAGTCTTTGAAATCGGCAGGGACTTCATCCATATTGTTGAACGTCGGATAGCCCGTTTCGTGGTCAAGCCCCGCAAAATCGTATGCCCAGAAAGTTCCGTAAGCCTCTCCCGGTACTATTGCAGCTCCGCTCAGATAGTCTTCCGGAGAGTTGATACGGTTGTTGTTCTCGACCGTATTGCGCTCCCGGCTCGTATTGAACGAAAGCGACCATGTCCAGTTCTCGGTACGTATCGGAGTGGCGCTGATGATGAATTCATATCCCCTGTTCTTCATTATGGAACCGTCGATATAGGCGTTGACATCACCGTACTCTACAGGAATATCATGGGAGGAAAGTACCGAAGAGCGCTTGTCGTAATAGTTGAAGTCCGCGCTCAGCCTTCCCTTGAAGAAGGAGAAGGAGACTCCGGCATTCCAGTCACGGGTCTTCTCCCATCCGAGATCCGGATAAGGAAGCGACTGTATCGTCAGATAATACTGATGGAACAGGTCGTGGAGACCTCCGTCCTGGGCTATCAGATACGGAGATACCGCAGTCACGGCATTTCCCCTCCATCCGTACGAGAACGACAGGTCAAACATATCGTACCAGTTCTGGGCGAAATCCATGAACGGCTCTTCTCCGATCCTCCATTTTCCTCCCAGGGAGAAAGTCGGGTTGAACCGCTTGTTCTGATCCTGTCCGAACCTGTTCGAAGCGTCCAGACGGGCATTCATGTTCACCACATACCTGTCGTCATAGCTGTAGACTGCAGTGAAATATTCGCTGAGCTGGTTGGAAATGGTGTTAACAACGCTGGACCCGTTCTTCATGTCCTCGTGCAGGGTGGTCTCCATTGTATTGGCTCCTGATACAGGTGTAATGGAAGTAGGGACAGTGGCATAGGTTTCACCTCTGAAACGGAGATATCCGTACCTCATGTTGGTGAACCCGTCAACCTTGTTCGAAGTCATCTGGAAGCCGAGGTTCATGGTAAGACGATGCTTTTCCTTGAATGTATTGTTGTACACGAAGGCAGCACGTACGGACCAGTTGAAGGTACTGTTGTTCTGGGTATTCAGCAGGCCTCCGAAAGGAAGCGGGCTGGCGAGTTCCTCTGCGGAATTAGGATTTACCGTACCGTATTCGTAGCCCCTGATGGCCGTGATGTAGTTCGAGTATTCCGTGGCCCAGGACTTCATGTTTACGGAAGCCAGGCTCATGCTCACGTCTCCCTGGAACTGGAAATTCTTAAGGAAATCCCAACGTACGCTGAGGTTGGTCTGGAACGTCTGGCTGACGGTTTCCGATCCGGTATTCTCTATCTCGTTGAGAATATTGTAATAGTAGGAATTTTTCTGCGGGATGGAGTGGCTGTTGGCGTCCGCGAATTTTTCATGATAGAAATACGTGCCGTCATCATTGTAGACGGGAATGGCCCTCGTAGTGTTCATCGCATAGTCGTACGGGTCGACGTCATAGGCGAAATCGTGGACTTTGCGATAGCTGCCGTTCATCGACAGGTCGATGGACAGTTTCGTATTGGGTCTGTAGGTGGTGTTGGAACTGGCCGTGAACTGCAGCTGGTCGTTTCCCTTGGCGTCACCGTCAGTATCGTTCACGCCTATCGAGAAACGGCTCTGCACCTTTTCGCCGCCTGCCGAAACACTTACATTATGGGTATGGCTGACCGCTGTCCTGAAAAGGATGTCGAACCAGTCGGTATTCATGTTCTCCATCTTGCGGAATTCCTGCTCGAACTCCTGGATGGTTATCTCCTTGTTCTGAAGGCGCTGTATCAGTCCTCCGTAACCGATTGGAAGGATGGCTGTCGTGTACTGGTTCCTGTCTTCGTACATCTGCTGCTGGAACAGCATCCATTCCTGGGAGTTCATCATGTCGTAGAGACCGTATGAAGGCTTCTGTCCGACACTTACGTTTCCGC
>JADIMI010000058.1 GCA_017694845.1 Candidatus Cryptobacteroides intestinavium | reverse complement strand
GGGAGCGTATATTGAAGGTTACCGGTGCATATCTCCCGTCCTCCTTCGGTCTCTGCCAGAGCGGACGCTGTCTCAGTTTGCATAGGCAAAAGGGGAAAGTCGATGAACTGATACCCTCATAGAGAGTTGTTGTTTTATGCGCAGAGACGTCTACCGAGCCGCGTCTCTGCGCACGGTCCCTTAAATATATGCTCTGTATGGCATCATCTGTGCGCAGAGGCGTCAGTCCGACAACGCCTCTGCGCACGGGATCCATATCAAGGGATGCAGTTTTGGACGGTCTTCGGGACAGATTCTTCGCTGGCCGCTCAGAATGACAATGCTGCGCGCAGAAGGACAACGAGAAGGTGCTCGGAAGGACAGTGGACTGTCGCTCAGACATATTACCGAATGACAGCGGGCCGCCACCGGAAGGACAGGACATAAACAAAAAGAGACCGCCTTGACAGCGATCTCCTTATCAGTGGAGCGGAAAACGAGACTCGAACTCGCGACCCCAACCTTGGCAAGGTTGTGCTCTACCAACTGAGCTATTTCCGCAAATGGGATTGCAAAGATAGGTGAATTTTCTGATTCTCCAAAATATTTTTACAAAATCGAAAAAATCATTCTGTTTCCGGGGCTATTGCCCTCCGGAAATCTTTTCCGGGACACAAACAGGAAGGCAATGGAACAGAGTCACTGCATCGGCACGGGAACAGAGTCACTGCATCGGCACGACTGCCAGAAACTCCAGATCCGCATCCGAATCATTTATCAGGCTGTGAGCATGACCTTTAGGACAATAATGGCAGATTCCTGCATAGACCGGCGACTTCTCCCCGTCACATATCACGGAACCTCTGCCCGATGTAATGAAAATAATCTCGCTGCTGTCGCTATGCGTATGCATTCCGATTGAAGCTCCCGGGATGAGCCTCCCCTGCATAATGCGGTTGGTCCCATCAAAGAACATTTTCGCACGCAATTCCTTCTCCCCTCCCTTGAAAGAGGGAAGGACGGAAAATTCCATTTCTGAAAAGTCTATGTTCATATTCCTGACGTGAACGGAAAGATGTCGCTAATACGCAGTCTCGAACTCCTTCAGGAAACGCAGGTCGTTCTCGAAGTAGTTGCGCAGATCCTTGACCTGCCATTTGAGCATTGCTATACGCTCCACTCCCATTCCGAACGCGAAGCCGCTGTATCTACTGCTGTCGATTCCGGAAGCCTCGAGGACATTGGGGTCCACCATTCCGCAGCCGAGAATCTCGAGCCATCCTGTACCCTTGCAGATATTACAGCCCTTGCCGTGGCAGATATTGCAGCTTACATCCACTTCTGCAGACGGCTCAGTGAACGGGAAATAAGACGGGCGCATACGGATCTTGGTATCGGCACCGAACATCTCACGGGCGAACAGGAGTATGGCCTGCTTGAGGTCGGCGAAAGTTACATTCTCATCTATATACAGGCCCTCCACCTGATGGAAGATACAGTGGGCGCGTGCAGAAATGGCCTCGTTGCGGAACACCCTTCCCGGACATACTATCCTGATCGGGAGTTTCATCGTCTCCATTGCACGTACCTGTACACATGAAGTATGAGTCCTGAGAAGTATCGGATTATGCCCAGATGTCACAAAGAACGTATCCTGCATATCCCTTGCAGGATGCTCCGGGGGGAAGTTCAACGCTTCGAACACGTGCCAGTCATCTTCGATCTCCGGACCTTCGGCCACATCATAACCGAACTTGCGGAATATCTCGATTATCTCCTCCCTTGCAATGGATACGGGATGACGTGAACCGAGCTGATACGGATCTCCAGGCATTGTCTGGTCAAAAGAGGCTACAGCCGGACCCGCATTCTCCTCCGCTGCCTGGCGCAGGCTCTCGATCTTGGTCTGGGCGGCATTCTTCAGTTCATTGAGACTTTTCCCGAACTCCTTCTTCAGCTCCGGAGCCACAGTACGGAATTCCTCGAACAGTTTAGTTATCTCACCCTTCTTTCCGAGAAGGCGCACCCTGGCATCTTCTATCTCTTTTCCTGTCCTGCAGGCAAGGCCGTTGATCTCGGCAAGTATGGCTTCTATCCTCTCTTTCATAAGATTCTGATTAATACAGTCTGCAAAATTAGTCTAATTTTCTGTTTTTGATGTAAAATAACCATATTTTTTCCTTGATTGTCGATTTTCAGACCTATATTTGTATCTGATAGCCTGTAACAGCAACATTTTTATCAACGAACCGATATGGACATTAAAACATTGACCAGGACAAGTGCGCTGGGGCTTGCCGTATTGATGGCAGCGGCCTGCGCCGGACAGAACAACACACTCACCGACAAAGAGAAAGCCGAGGGATGGGAACTTCTTTTCAACGGGAAGGACCTGACCGGCTGGAGAGACTACAACGGCACCGAACTGACCGTGCCGTGGCACGTCGTGGATGGCTGCATCCAGGCGAAAGGCACCGGGAGCGATGCAAGCGGCTACATCGTTACTGACAAGGAATACGAAAACTTCATCCTCTCGTGGGACTGGAAGCTCTCCAAAGGAGGGAACAGCGGGATGCTCTACCACGTGGTCGAACGGCCTGAATTCGCCGTGCCGTATGTCACAGGACCTGAATATCAACTTATCGATGAGCCTAACTTCCCCGAGAAGCTCGAAGAATGGCAGAAGCTCGGTGTAGACTATGCGATGTATCTTCCGGACAAGGATAAAATGCATATCAACCCGTACGGGGAATGGAACAACTCCAGAATCGTATTTGACAACGGGCACGTGGAGCACTGGCTCAACGGAGAGAAGATACTTGAATTCGAGGCCTGGAGCGATGACTGGTTCGCCCGCAAGAACAGCGGCAAATGGGCGGATGCCCCGGAATACGGACTCGGGCGCAAGGGCGTGATCTGCCTTCAGGACCACGGCTACCCTGCCTCTTTCCGGAACATAAAGATCAAGGAGCTGCCTCGCAAGGCCGGCAGGGAGGTCACTCTGTTCAACGGGAAGGATCTCACCGGATGGGAAGTATACGGGACAGAGAAATGGTATGTGGAGGATGGGCTGCTTGTCTGCGAAAGCGGACCGGACAAGGGATACGGCTATCTTGCTACACGGGAATACTATGACGACTACGATCTGTCAGTGGAATTCAGACAGGAGAAGGACGGCAACAGCGGAGTGTTCATCCGTTCCTGGGTCGAGCCTGTCGCACGTGTGCACGGATGGCAGGTGGAAGTAGCACCATATAACTGCGACACCGGTGGAATATACGAATCCTACGGCAGAGGCTGGCTGGTGCAGATTCCTGAAGAGAAGGAGAACATTCTGAAATACGGGGAATGGAACACGCTTAGGGTCAAGGTGCAGGGAGACAATGTCCAGACCTGGCTCAACGGACAGGAGATGGTCAACATCAACGACGAGGCCATCGGCAGGGGCAAAGGACGCATCGCCCTTCAGATCCACGACGGAGGCGGCATCAAGGTATGCTGGCGCAACCTCAGGCTGACGACACTGTAGGCTCCGGAGAGCACACAGCCTGTATGGCCCGCTTCACCGCTGCGGTATATATTACAAAAGAGGATGATAGCCGTAACGGCTGTACATCCTCTTTTCTGTTCCCTGAAGCCAGTGCGCAGATACGGCTGACTATTTCTCGAGAGCCTTCTCGGCCTTGGCCTTACGTTTCGCCCTGGCCTTCTGCTGCTTCTCCGCTCCGCTCTTCAGATAGGCCTTCCACTGATCTTCTGTAAATATGGTCTTGAATGTGGAGTCGATGGTCTCCATCCATCTGTCCTGCACATCAATATACATCGATACGTTCGATATCTTCGCCCTCTGATATTTCTCCAGTTCTACCTGCATGGCCTGATAGTCGTGCTGGAGAGTCGAATCCACATAGAACACCTGCCAGTATTCAAGATCCAGCACCCGCTCAAGCTCCTCGGCCCTGTTCGAGGCCATCTCTGCGATATCCGGTCCTTCCGGTTTCTCCTGGGCAAATGCATCCGCCCCCGCCATCAAAGAAAAGGCGGAGACAAGTGACATTAAAATAAACTTTCTCATATCCATACATTTATAGAACAGCAGCATACACAGCCACTGCCACCGTATGCTCCTGCCCGGATGCAAAAATACTAAATTTATTGTACATTTGCAGTCAGCAAATTCTAAACGACAAAAAATGATCAGAATAAAGTCCCTGCGCCCTGCGTGCAAGAAAGATTTCATACGTCCGGCAGCGGCCTTCATCCTTTCAGTATGTATATGCCTGCTGGCATCAGGAACAGAAACCCGGGCCTGCACCAATATCATAGTTACAAGAGGGGCAAGCGCCGATGGCTCGAATATGGTCTCATACGCTGCGGACTCCCACCAGCTTTTCGGGGAACTGTATTTTCATCCTGCCGCCCGCTGGGATCGGGGAAGCATGCTGGATGTGACTGAATGGGACACAGGACGCCCTCTCGGACAGATTCCGCAGGTTCCCTATACATTCCAGACCGTCGGCAATATGAACGAACATCAGCTGATCATAGCCGAAACGACATACGGAGGACGCGGGCTGGCCGACACGACCGGGACAATGGACTACGGTTCTCTGATATATATCACTCTCCAGAGGGCAAAGACAGCGAGAGAGGCCATAAAGACCATCGTAGACCTTGCCAATACATACGGGTACTGCTCGGAAGGAGAATCGTTCTCGATCGCGGACAAGAATGAAGTCTGGGTCATGGACCTCATCGGCAAGGGGACAGAGATCGTGGACGGGAAGAATGTCCGCAAAGGGATAGTCTATGTGGCCCGGAGAGTGCCGGATGGCTACATCTGCGCCCACGCCAACCAGGCAAGGATAAGCACATTCCCTCTCGATGATCCCGAGAACTGCATCTACGCCCCGGATGTGATATCGTTCGCGCGTGAAATGGGCTGGTACGACGGACCGGACGAGGAGTTCAGCTTCTGCGACACATACAATCCACTGAACTTCGGAGGGATGAGGGGCTGCGAGGCCAGGGCCTGGAGCGCTTTCAACATCCTCTGCGACGGTCAGTTCACGTTCGAGGACGAGAACGGCAATACGGTCACAAGAAATGCATACGACTATATCGACTATGCTATGGGATATGACACCGGCAAGCGATTCCCCCTGTTCGTGAAACCGTCCCGCAAACTCACAGTCAAGGATATAGCAGACGCAATGAGAGATCATTTCGAAGGCACTCCGATGGATATGACGACCGATATCGGAGCCGGAGGAAATGCCCTTCCATACAGATGGAGGCCGATGGGCTTCGAATATGAAGGCAGGACATATGTCAATGAAAGGGCCATTGCTACACAGCAGACGGGATTCTGGTTCGTTGCACAGTCCAGGCCGCAGTTTCCTGACGAGATCGGGGCCCTGATATGGTTCGGGACTGATGATGCCGCCACTTCCTATCTCACCCCGATCTATGCCTGTATCACGGAAGTCCCGGAATCTTTCCGCGTCGGCAACGGCAATATGCTCACCTACTCCCCGACATCCGCGTTCTGGATGTGCAACAGGGTCGCCAACGCGTGCTACAAGATGTACAACATTATGGCACCGACCGTACGTGATGAGATAGACAGATGGGAATATGCCCAGATGGAAACAGTCAGGACTGTCGACAGTACCGCCCTGGAAATCTACAGAAAGGCTCTGGATACCCCGAGGAGACAGATCAGCCGCAATGACAGGATGAAAAAGACTGTCGATCCGTATGCCGGGCTCAAGGCATACCTTACAGAATATTCCGTTGTATCCGCCCAGGAGATATTCCAGAAATGGACAGAGCTGGAGACACTGCTGCTGGTCAAATATATGGACGGCAACGTAAAGGCCCAGAACGATGACGGCTCATTCGTCACCAACCCGTATACCGACCGCATACCTGACGGTATCACCAATCCGGGCTATACCGAAAAATGGAAAGAATACGTAGTGAAGGACCACGGCGAGGTAATAGAAGAAAGATAGTCATCGAGCTATGTAAGGAGGAGTTCCTACACAATGTCTCAACCCAGATGCAGGATTCCTTGTCACCATAGACGGAGCCGCTGTGTTGTCATCCTGAACTGAGCCGCAGGCGAAGTGAAGGATCTGGAGGGATCACCGGGAAAAGTATGTGTTTTTAACTTTGTTGTCTCGACGGATTGATGCCCCGTGCGCAGAGACGCTCTACGGACCGCCCTTCTCCTACAGATTCTTCGCTTCGCTCAGAATGACAGGGAGAGGAAGTTCAGAATGACAGGGAGAGGTTTCCCTTTTATGCAACACCGGGGATCCGAATAATATAAACAAAAAATCCCCGGAAAGCCTTTCGGAACTTTCCGGGGATTCATAAATAATCCCGGTCTGTCGGGACTCTGTCATTGTCACCCGCGGGCGCTACTGTTCATCAGGTCCAAGCGTCTTGAAATACCGGTGGATATCCTTCAGTCTGAATGCCCCTGCGATAAACGCGGCTCCCAGCAGCAGCATAGATACTCCTGTCAGTATTATGACAGCGCCTATGCCCACACTGAACGGATTGATGAGCACAAAGATCGAAAGCAGCAGGAGCAGGACTCCCATTGCTATGGACCAGCCGGCACCAGGCACCCTGAATGACTGGAGATCACTGCCGAACCCTATCATCATAAAACTGTGGTAAAGCATATATACTCCAAGCATTACAGGAAGCAGAACAAGAGTCATTCCGGGATAGCAGCATAGCATAATTCCCAGCAGGAGATCGCATATACCGCCGATAATAGAATATCCCCTCATAGCAAAATAGTTGCGGCTTGTACCGGCCACGGCCAGCTCAACAATGCCAGTTATGAGCATCAGGACTCCGAACATGACACTCAATGTCAGATAGCTTTCAACAGGGTTGCAGAAGACAACTATCCCTCCCGCGACAAGTAACAGTCCGGTGACAAGCAGCATCCACCAGTGTCTGACGATTCTGCCCGCTTTCGTTACAATTCTTTCAAAAAAAGTTTCCATAACACTCGGCATTATTTGTTTTTAACGGTTATCTGTCCGTCTTCGACAGAAATCTCTATGTCGGATTCACGATGGACTGAACCGTCGAGGATCGCCTTTGCGAGCAGGTTGACCAGCTCACGCTGCATCAGTCTCTTGACAGGACGTGCACCGTATGCAGGCTCGTAGCCCTTGGTGACCATATAGTCCTCGAACTCCCTGGTGAAGGATATGGACACCCCGTTCTCGGAAAGTTTCTTCTTCAGGTCTTTCATCTGAAGGTGAAGAATCTCCCTTATGTCCTTCTGTGAAAGCGGCTCGAACATAATGATCTCGTCAATTCTGTTGAGGAATTCCGGACGGACTGTCTGCTTCAGGACATCCAGCACATCTTTCTTGCATTCAAGGAGCATCTCGGCCCGTTTCTCGGCGGCGGCCTTTTCGGCTGACGGATCAGAGTCCTTTATCCCGACTACAGGCAGCTTCTCCATATAGTTCTGGATGATATCCGCCCCGACATTGGAGGTCATTATGAGGATAGTGTTCTTGAAGTCCACTGTCCTGCCCTTGTTGTCGGTCAGACGGCCGTCATCAAGCACCTGCAGAAGGATG
>JADIMI010000057.1 GCA_017694845.1 Candidatus Cryptobacteroides intestinavium | reverse complement strand
ATGCAGATGCCTTCTTTCCCATCCCGTCCTGCACGGCCTGTCCCCTGGTAGTAGCCCTCGATGCTCTTCGGAATGTCATAATGGATCACGAACCTTACATCCGGCTTGTCGATGCCCATCCCGAACGCTATGGTGGCGACTATCACATCTATTTCCTCCGACAGGAACCTGTCCTGGTTCTCCGCCCTTGTCCTGGCATCCAGTCCGGCATGGTAGGGGAGAGCCTTGATCCCGTTGATGTTCAGCAGTTCGGCCAGCTCCTCGACTTTCTTGCGGCTCAGGCAGTATATGATGCCGGACCGGTGCGGATGCTGCTTGATGAACTTTATGATCTCCCTCTTCGGATCGGACTTGTCCCTGATTTCATAATAGAGGTTCGGCCTGTTGAAAGATGACTTGAACACCTTCGCGTCCAGCATTCCGAGGTTCTTCTGGATATCGCTCTGTACCTTCGGCGTGGCCGTCGCGGTGAGGGCTATGACGGGGGCGGTCCCTATCTCTTCCATTATCGCTCGTATGCGCCTGTATTCCGGTCTGAAGTCGTGCCCCCACTCCGATATGCAGTGCGCTTCGTCGATGGCATAGAAAGATATCCTTATCTCCTTGAGGAGGGCGATGTTCTCGGCCTTGGTGAGTGATTCGGGGGCGACGTAGAGCAGCTTGGTCACGCCGTCGAGAAGGTCTTTCCTTACTTCGCTGATCTGGGCTTTCGACAGTGATGAATTTAGGAAATGGGCAATCCCGTCCTGTCCCGACACGAAGCCGCGGATAGCATCCACCTGGTTCTTCATCAATGCGATGAGAGGAGATATCACGATAGCCGTGCCATCCATTACAAGGGCCGGTAGCTGATAGCACAGGGACTTCCCTCCTCCTGTCGGCATCAGGACAAATGCATTGTTGCCGGCAATGAGATGCCTTATGATTTCTTCCTGTCCTTCCTTGAAAGAGTCAAAGCCGAAAAATTCTTTCAGTTTTGCTTTAAGAGCTGCTGAATCGATTTCCATAGCCGAAAATAATTTCTCTAAATTATAACAATATTTTTGGCAATACAAATTTTATTGACATTTTTAGTTGTATATTTGTCGTCTGGAATCAATGATCCGGAATCGAATGACCGTAAAGACAGCTATTCAGCATCCGGCGGCAGGTGGAATATTGTTGCTCGTGTCTGCGTCTTTTGCAGTGCTCATGGCGACAGTCCCATCGATGCAGTGGTTTGACAGAATGTGGGATATGGAGGCAGGGCTTGATATAGGCGGCTGGTCTTTGCAGATGTCTATCCGGCACTGGATCAACGATGCCCTTATGGCAGTGTTCTTTTTCGCGGCTGGACTTGAGATAAAGAGGGAGATGGTCGCAGGGGAGCTCTCATCGGTGAGGAAATCCGCCCTTCCGGTGATGGCGGCGATAGGAGGGATGCTCCTTCCTGCGTGCATTTACGCCCTGTTCAACGGAGGCTCGCCCGAGACATCCGGCGGCTGGGGGATTCCGATGGCTACCGATATCGCCTTTGCAGTCGGGGTGCTGTCCCTGCTGGGAGACAGGGTGCCGGCAGGAGTGAAGATCTTTCTGATGACGCTCGCTGTGGTGGATGACATAGGGGCCATAATAGTGCTCGCCCTGTTCTATCCGGTGCATCCGGTCGAATGGGGATATATGCTTGCGGCGGTCGCCCTTGCTCTTGTGCTGGTGGTCCTGAATGTCAGGAATGTACGCAGGAAACCGGTGTACATCATTCTGGGGACAGTGTTGTGGTACCTGATCTATATGTCGGGCATCCACGCCACGGTGTCCGGCGTGGTCCTTGCGATGGTGATGCCATCCAGGATCAGGGTGAAAGGAGCTGAAGGGACGGTGGAGACGAAGGTGGACTGTTCTCTGGAGGAGAGGATAAAGCCTCTTGTCACCTTCCTTATAGTCCCGCTCTTTGCCCTGGCCAATGCGGGAGTGGCGTTCAATCCGGAGGTCTTTTCGAATGGTCTGCCGGGTGTCAGTCTCGGAATAGCGGCAGGGCTGCTGATAGGGAAGCCTGCAGGGATTTTCCTGTTCAGCCTGCTGAGCGTGAAAGGACGTCTGGCGGCACTGCCGTCAGGTGTGGAGTGGAAACATATAGCGGCGGTCGGGGTGATCGGTGGAATAGGGTTCACGATGTCGATATTCATCAACAGCCTGTCATTTACCGATCCGGCCGTTACGGATATAGGAAAGATAAGTGTTTTGATTACATCTGTCATCGCGATGGCCGCGGGGCTTGCAGCGATGGCGGCAGTATGTGGAAAAGACAATAAACCAATAAAAATTAAAGTACAATGAAGACATTAAAATTCATCGCGGCGGCTGCGGCTGCCGTATCAATGGCGGCAGCCTGCAGCTCAAACGGGAACACGGAAGGTGTAGAGGTGGAGGCACAGCTCCCTACCAAGGCCGAGACTGATTCTGTAAGCTATCTTATCGGTGTGCAGTTCGGCTATTTCATCAAGGCCAACAATTTCGGCGAGAACCTCAGCGAGGTCAACTTCGCGAAGATCAAGGAAGGTATGAATGACTTCATCAACGCGGAGGGGAATATGCGTGATCCTGAGTTCAACGACCAGTTCAAGGTGAGCCCGGAGATGACCAACCAGATGTTCAACGCATATCTTGCAAAGAGAAATGCCTACCAGTCCGAGCTCAACCAGAAGAAAGGGGAGAAATTCCTTGCAGAGAACAAGATGAAAGATGGTGTGGTGGTTACCGAAAGCGGACTCCAGTACAAGATCATTTCCGATGGCAACGATGTGAAGCCGGGTCCTAAGGACACTGTATACGTACATTATACCGGAACTCTTATCGATGGCACCGAGTTCGATGCAAGCGACAAGACCAAGGATCCGGTGAGGATGATGCTCAACAGGGTCGTAAAGGGCTGGACCGAGGGTCTGCAGCTCATCGGTGAAGGCGGAAAGATCGAACTTTATATCCCGGCAGAGCTCGGATACGGCTCACGTGCGATGGGAGAGATCGGACCTAATTCCACTCTGATCTTCGATATCGACCTTGTAAAGGTAGGCAAGGTGCCTGCTGAGGAAGAGAAGGACGCTGACAGGAAATAGGTATGGCTCTTGAGATAGAAGGCAGGATTGTAAGCAAGCTGAATGTGCAGTCCGGCACATCGGCCCGCGGTGCCTGGGAGAAGCAGGAGTTCATTGTGGAACTTCAGGAGGGGAATTTCCCGTCCAATGTGTGTATGAACGTGTGGGGTGCGGACAAGGTCAGGGATCTGGAGAAATACCAGGTCGGTGACAGGGTGAAGATAGCCTTCAACCTCAGCAGCAGAGAATACAACGGCCGCTGGTATACGGATGTCAGGGCTTGGAGGATAGAACCCGCAGGGACAGCGGATGCCGGGAATGGCGCCGATGCGCATAGTCAATATGATGCAGCCAATGCCGGCCGGACGTACTCCAGAGGTACGGCCCCGATGCCGACAGCCGAAGATATGCCGGCCGAACTCGACAGCGACGATGACCTCCCGTTCTGACAGTAAGTCAGCGCGGTACATACAATGATAATTGCTCCCGGCAGAGAGATAAAGTCTTCTGCCGGGAGCTTTTGTATCGATGCCGTCCCTTGTCACCATAGACGCAGTCGTTCCCTTGTCACCATAGACGCAGCCGTTCTTTTGTCCTCCTGAACGAAGCCGTCAGGCGGAGTGAAGGATCTGGCACACCACACCGGCTCTCGGCGAAGGGTTTCCGACATCAGATTCTTCGCTTCGCTCCCTTAGACAGGGAAGGCGTTTTGTACCAGATTCTTCGCTTCGCAGAATGACAGGACGATGCTCAGAACGACAGTGTACCAGGGTTCATAATACAGTGTGCCGGTGCTTAGAAGAACAGTGCGAACTGATTGAGTTTTGTGACGGGGCGGTCCGTATCAGGGTCGATGAAGATATAGTATCTGTATTCTTCTCCGTTGCCGTATCTGAACAGTATGGAGTATATCTCATACCCTGTCTTGATGAAATGGGTATTGAGTATCCCGATCGCCTCTTTTACTGCTTTGGCACTTTTTACTTCATCTGTACCGGACAGGGTAATGGCCGGTTTTCCGGGTGCTCCGGCGGACGAGGAATAGTTCCAGTGAGGCATATCTTTCCCGAGATTGACCTTCAGAAGTCTTGTCAGCCGGGATGCATCGGAGACTGTCCCCTCATATCTGTATGACACCAGCTCGACAGGGATGTCGCTTGAGACGATCTCCGGGAAATTCCGGAAAAGATTCTTCAGGTTGTCCTCCGGGGATGACACTTCGCCACCGTAACTGAACAGGTCAGATGCCGGGGCAAGGCGTATATCGATCTCCGGCGCTGCATCCTGGAATGCATCCTTGCTGTCTGTGAACGTCTTTCCCAGCGACAGGCTGTCCGGTATGATTCCGTCCTTTTTCATCTTCCGGAAATTCTTTTCCGTCTCTTTCAGTTCGTTTTTCATCCATTTGCAGTATTCCTCTGAAAGCCCTTTCTCTGCAAAAGTCTTCCTGTCGAAACCGAAGACGAATCTGTCGCCTTCGGCTGATACACGGTTGAAGAGTATTTCATTCAGGGCCTTCTTTGTCGCCATCTGTTCCGGTGTGGAGTATCGATCCGGTATGGCCAGGATATAAGGGTCGAATCTGCCGGATACTTTCCCGGATGCAATGTCTGCCTGATGCCCGGAATCCTTCATGGACACTTCTACGCTGCTGCCTTCCTCGATATTGTATGCACGGATGTCCCTGCCGTTCTGGCGGATGGTTATGGAAAGCTGTTCTCCGGAACGTCTGACAAGGATGTCATAAGGGCGGTCGGAGCAGGCATATACGTTGCGTAGAGTGAAGTGGTCCCAGCTGTCAGGGAGCTGTGGGCGGAGGGTGAATGTCCTGAATCCGGTCGGGCGGAATCCGAGCACCCCTTCCGTGAAGACTCTGCAGTACAGTGCATTTTCTGTAGAGAGATGCCTCTGGTTGCCTTCAGGCCACGCTTCCACAGGATATGGGATATGGTCTCCGAGCAGGCGGTGACGGGAATATGCCGCGAGATGCTCCGTGGCTTCCTCGGAATAGCCTGCAGCATAGATCCCTCTGAGGGCGTAGAGGGTCGCCCTGTCCCAGAACACATCGGTCCCTGCTTCCGTATAGACACCGTTCTCTGACCAGAGAATAGGGGAGAGAAGGGCCTGGGCCGTGCCTTCCTTGCGGTCGAATATCTCCATTACAAGAGGGATGCATATCCAAGAGCGCAGTACATCGTTCCCTTCGAAATATCTGTAGGTATGATACCCGTTCATCTCTGCCCCGAAGTGCTTCTCGATGTTTTGCCTGAGAGTGTCAGCCTGTGCCCTGAGGTCGGCAGCACGGTCGGCGGCCTCGCTCCGTGATATCGGTGCGTTGGTGCCGGCGGTATCCGAAGTGCTTGAGCCGGCTCCGGATGTCCCGCTTCCGGAAGCGTATTCCTCTGCCATTGTCTCGATCAGCCAGGCGGCCGATCTCAAGGCATCATAGTAGAGGGATGAAGTGCACAGGTTGGCATCTCCGGCAGGGAAACGCAGTTCCAGTTCGTCTGCAGTGGATGCCACTACCCCGTCATCGTTGATATTGCGCCGGCAGTATTCCAGACTCCAGTCTATGAGCGGCATCAGGGTCTCGGCGGTCTCAAGGTCTCCAAGGGCAAGGGCATATCTTGTCGCTCCGTATGCAAGCATGGCGGCATCCCCTCTGTCGAACCTTCCGAAGGTATCATATCCTTCCGCAATCACCGACCACGGAATATAGTTGAACTCAGGGTTCATATATCTTGCGAAATGCATAAAGCTTGTGATCGCGGATTCGTTGCCCTTGTCGTATCCGAGGAACGGGAAGAACGGATTGATGTATTCCGCCTGGTCGTTGCACCAGAGTGCTGCATAATACGCTTCTCCTCCCGGACTCTGCATAAGACCTCCTCTTGTGCGGAAAATGCTTTCGGCCCCGCGGATCTTGCAGAAGCCGAACATCGTGTTCAGCACGTCATCCGGGCAGTCTATTGCAAGCTTCCCGCATATCATATCCACGAATTCCTCCCTTTCGGCTTTTTCCTTGCCTGTATTTACAGGAATTTCCACCTGCGGCTTCTTCAGCCCCTGGATGCTGGCGCTGACAGTGATACTTTCACCTGGGGCGATACTGTATGTCCTGTCCTTTATGTTGCCGGTAGCCTCAATCAGGGTATAGCTCCCTTCAGTTCCGGCATTAGGATCGGTCGAAGTGACATTCCTGACTGCAGGGATAAAGACGGTCACTGCTCTGTCCCCTGTATTGGTCAATGTATATTCTTCGCAGATGGCTGCCCTTGCCGGCGACGGGAAATAGCATTCAGTCACTTTGATATCGGTATTGCTGTAAGTGCATTCCGTACGCAGCAGACCATCGAACGTAATGGATCTGACCTTCTCTCCTTCAAGCTTCTGCCCATCGACGGTCACACCGGACAGAAAATCCGTATTGAACCGGACGGTGAGGCTTGCGTGCGTGTCGTTAGGGATGGTGCGGAGCATGGGCCAGACCACTGAACGTTCCATAGAGAATGATCCGTCCCCGTCTACTCCGTAATAATAGACGACCGACACCTGCTCGCCGCTCATTTCGAGATGGTCGTAATGCGGTATGTCATTGCCGATGTCCCATCTGATGGAATGGTCTCCATTAATGTGCCATCTTGATTCGGCTGAAGCAGTGATGCCGGTGAAGACAGCAGCGAGGGCAATGAGAATGGTGATTTTATTTTTCATGGTAATTTAAATATCTGGCTAAGACAAATATATGGATTGAGGCCGGTTTTTCCAAGCCATATAAGGTACATTTGAAAGGGGATCTTTACCGCTGATCATAATAAAATTCCCGGACAAGGCGGTCGGCATCGGCCGTATATTCCGCCTGGCCCGGGAAAACAATTATTAAATCATAAGGTCGGTTCGTCAGATTCCGAAAAGTTCGAATTCGCACATATGCGAACAAGAGTTAGTGTCTATTCCGAGTCTATCTCCCTGCTGAGTGGTCTTTAAGCAGATCCGCAGGTAGCTGAACGGTTCATTTGAAGAGAACGGCCCAGTTCTACTTCACGTGTTCGCGGAGCCACTACAGATTCCAGCTTTTCCCATTCATTCCCATCGTTGCTGATGTAGATATCAATGTCTTTTGCCCATCGGTTGCTGAGGCTGGCATCTGAACTGTTGTCCCTGTTGTAATACCTGCATTTTATCTGGGAAATCTGTTTCCCGATATTTATCTCGAAATAATGTCCGTATATTTCATCGTAATAATATTCATATCCTCCATCGCTTTGGTAAGGGGTATGCCAGAAGGTAGTCTGGTCTCCATCGACCAATGCTGCGACTCCACCTCCATCGTAGGTGACGTTGAACGGACAGGAGAGCATATCTGCATCAAGACTGATCACTCCTTCGATGAGCATATAGTACGGCTGTACATTTCGAAAACATAGTCTCCCATATCCATCGTTACAGGCATGACATAAGGCGCATTCTTCAGGTCGAATCCATTTTTGGATACTGTCAGGGTCACAGGGTCCTGCTCATAATAACCAACACGACCTTCCATTTCAGGGTCGTTGGAGGTGATTTTGCATAGCGAGGGAATCCTTCGAAACTTGCGAATATGGCGAATGCTCCACCGTCTATCACCGGTTCTTTCTGGATTTCTCCCTCACAGCTGAAATGTCCGTTTCCATCTTCTTTTGTCATTGGTTTTCCTACAGCTGCCACTCCTCCTTCGTTGAACCAGTCGGTATTGAGCAAGATATAAAGTTCCTCGTTATATACTGTCTTGTCCGGATGTTTCTCAAGGCATTCCAAGTCTACTCTCCCTGTTTCGAAATTGACTTCTACACGGTATTTTCCGGCTTCGAGGATGTAGAATCCTATGTATGGGTTATTTTGGTCTACACCGGTTACGAAATTTGTCTGTGTTGTCCAGTAGTCGGTGGCGTTCCCGTTTCTCAGATATGCCGGCCATGTGGTCCAAGCCCACCACGGGGCGAATCGGAACATGCCTCTTATAAGATCTCCTTCCCATTCGAATCCGGTTTCTGTCGGTGTCATTTTCCTGTCTTCTCCTATGTCCATCCGGCGTTGCCGGAGCCCAAGGAACTTCCTCCGATTGCTAGTTGTGACGGTACAGGTCTGCCGTCTGTGATGGAGACTCTCATTGTGTTGATGTCTATGGTAATGAGTTTCCAGCCGGCCTCTCCAGTGTATACGAATTCATTATTATATTCCGCCCCTGGATCGTTGCTGAAATAGCGTACATCAAATCCATCTGCACTGTCCTTGTCCTTTACGAAACCCGGCCATAAAGAAAGTCTTTCGGTCGCGAATCTGAATCCTAAGCCTGGCTCCACCCAGTCATTGTATGTGAATACGCCAGGTTCTGTGCTTTGCATCCTGACCTCCGTGCTCTGCATCCTTTCTTCGCTGAAAAAACTGCGAGGCTGGATGACATCACCTGTAATATAGAGGATATCGGGTATAGGAACAGGAGCGTATGTGATGGTATATGTGAGATTGATTAGGTCTGCAGTCACATAATAGTTTCCAGTCTGTTTTATTTTTATGGTTATGTCATCGTCCGTGGCTTCGCTGATATATTTCAGCTTCCCTTCTTCTTCTCCTGCTCCATAGCATGGCCATTCGGCGTTCTCGGAAACAGTGAAGACAATGCTACCTTCCTCGAGGACTCCTGTCCAGGAGAACTGTCTGTCCTCTCCTCGTGTCATTTGCCCGGCATCCGGGTTTGTGAGGGCGGAGCCTTCAATATATAAGGTGTAGGTTGTCGCTGAATATGTGGTTGCCGAGAATTCTGTTTCTGCTGTCTAGGTGAGATCGTCTCTTCCGTATATCGTAGCTGTTATTCGGGCCTTGTAAGCGGTTTTCGTCCCGCTTTCGACATTGAATTGCTCTGTAAGGAAGGTGTTGAGCTCTTCTACTGTCCAAATGATGCTGAATGTGGTTTTCCCCATCGTCCTGCTGTAGCCATCTTCATAGTCGGAATCGGCCTTAGTTATTTCAAGGGTATAGTCAGCTTCTTCATCGAGACCGTAGTTGGATGCCGGAGTCCAGGTCAGTTTCAGTGCCTCTTCCTTTTCCTTGCTTTCCAGTAGTGTTATCTCCTTTGCAGATGCCGTGAGAGTCAGTTCATCTCCAGTGTCTATGAGCGTCCCTTCTTCTGGTGTACAGCCCGGTACCATCAGGCCGGCTGCAGTTCCGAGTGCAATCAGATGTCTGTACAATTTCATAGTTGATAGTTTTAATGTTATCTTGTGTTATCTTGCTACAAAATTGACCTATTATATAGAACTCTCAAAGTCCGCTAATGGAATTAGTAGTGGCAATATAGGGTTTTTTATCTGTAATATCTTTGTAATCAATGGGGTTCTGGGAATTGTGCCAGACCTTGTTTAGTAGTTGTTTTCGGTTCGTATTCTGTTTCTGACAGGTATTTCGGATCACCTGTAAAAGCCTGTGTGAGAAATTAAAGAAAGGCATAATTTTGCAGGAAAAACAATCGATGGAAACACAGGAATTGTATGAAGCCCTGGTAGGGAGTCTCTTCCCCAAGTAAATCTGTTCCGAAGGCCGTTCGAAACTGCATCCCTTGGCAAGGAGCTTGTGCGCAGAGGCGTTATCGGACTGACGCCTCTGCGCATAAGACGGCAATTCCCCACGAAGGAATCTGCTCCTCGACCTTCTCCATTTGCCAATACCTGAAAAGAAAGCGTCCTCCCTGGCAGAGCCAGAGGCCGAGGGGAGGACGGGAGATATGCGCCGGCGATCCGTGATATACGCTCCCGGTGGCATCATCGGGATGCATATCTCCCTTAAAATCACCAGTGGCTGCCAACGTGGAGAACCAATGAGGTACTCCAGATCCTTCACTTCGCCTGCGGCTCAGTCTATGGTGACAGTCCCTGTCATTCTGAGCAAAGCGAAGAATCTGGAGAAGAAGGGTGGGACAACAGACCACGAACAAGTCAAATTTGTATCTTATTGAAATACAGATTATTATGAAAATCGATTGTTCGTGGTCCCCACTTTTTTGAGGGGACCGCGAACAAGGTTATTTTGCATTGCATTGTATCTCAGCGGATTGCAAAAAGTTGATGTTCGCGGTCCGTCTGACGGTAATGGCATCAGTCCGTCCGCGACAACAAAGTTAAAAACACATACTTTTCCCGGTGATCCGGTATTTCCCGTTTCTGCGCGGGTCTTATTCCACGATCCAGCGGTCGATGTTGCGTGTCTCGGAACTGAAGTTGACCCCGATTCGGAAGACCTTGCGGGCGTCCGCGGCGAACGGGAGGGCGTACTGCTTCTCCTCTATCTGCTGAAGGGCCTGCTCGGCAGAGCCGTCGAGCTTGAACTCCATCACGTACACGTAGTCCGCGGTCTGCACGACCATGTCTATCCTGCCCCGGGAGGTGTGGTACTCCACCCGGGTGTACAGTCCTGCCAGGCGGAATACGATGAACAGCACGTTCTGGTAGTGGAGCTCGACATCCCTGGCCATCTCGTACGGGCAGTCGGAAAGGAAACTCTGGAGCCTCTCCATGAATCCGTCCACGTTGCCGGCCTTGACATCCTGGATGAACTCCCAGATCGCGAATCCGCTCTCGCTCCCCTCCAGCGGGGTGTAGTAGGGGAGGAGGAAGTCCAGGAACCCCTCCTCGACCTCCCTGTTCGGGAACCCGAGCTCGAAGATCCGAGCCTCCGGGATATATCCCTTGATGGTGAGGTATCCGCTCTGGTAGATGACCCCGACAGGGTTTCTCGAGGCGGAGTCGATGCTGTCGAGGACCTTAGAGGTGGTCTTCTCGTGGGCGAGCCTGTACAGGGAGTAACTATGCATCTTGAGCAGTTCGACGAGATATGTCGGAGTCCCTGTCTCGAACCAGTAGCTGCCGTATCTTTTAGCGCTGAATGTGTTGAGGAGGCTGAAGGGGTTGTATATCCCCGGGGAGTCCGGGCAGAAGTGGTATCCGTCATAGTCCTCCTTCAGCTGCGCGCAGGCCTGCTCGTATGTCTGTCCGTTGTTCAGGGCGAGGGCCCTGATGTCCTCGTCGAAGTCCCGGAGGAGCTCGGCTTCGCTCACGCCGCAGATGTCGGCATAATCCTCCCGCATAGAGATGTCCATAAGGTTGTTGAGGTCGCTGAAGACGCTGACCTTGCCGAACTTCGTGACCCCTGTGAGGAGGGCGAAGCGGATGTATCCGTCCATTGACTTGAGGACCCCGTAGAACGCCTTGAGGATGGCCCTGTATTCATTCTGAAGAGCATCGTTCCCTATAGCCTGGAGGAGAGGCTTGTCATATTCATCCACAAGTATCACGACCCGCTCTCCCGTCCTGCCGTTCATATTTCGGATGAGGCTTACGAATCTGTCATCGATTGTCTCGTCGGTCTTTACTTTCCCGTATTCCGCTTCAAGGACGAGCAGCTGCCTGTCGATAAGCCTTATCAGGTCATCGGGTCCGTCGAACTTCTTGGCATTGAGATCAAGGTGGATGACAGGATACTGTTTCCACTCCTTTTCGAGAGAGGCGACGGCCAGTCCGTCAAAGAGCTCCTCCTTCCCCTGGAAATATGCTTCGAGTGTGCTGATGAGCAGGCTTTTGCCGAACCTGCGCGGCCGGCTGAGGAAATAGTATCGTCCCGTTGTGACCAGCTGGTACATAAGGGCAGTCTTGTCTACATAGAAGAACCCGTCCTTTCGCAGGCTCTCGAAATTCTGTATGCCTACCGGATAAAGTTTTCCCATAACACGAAAATTATCTCTCACAAAATTAGCGATTTATTAGGAAAATCAATATCTGTAATCCATATATTATCTGCCGTAAACCGTATACATTTTATGAACACGTTCGAAAAAATGTATTGAATCCCGCTTGATTCGTTCGAAAAAGTGTGTCAGGTATATGGTTTCGTTGAAAATCCAGACTATTATATTGAAAATAATTTTCCCCAGTCTGACAGCATCGCATCATCGGAAAACTGTCGGTTGGCCGGACTGGTACTTTTCAATGAGATACATTTATATTTGTTCCGTAACGGATAAAAATATTTGTCGAATAATTCTTCTGCCTTTTTGCCGTTGAAAGCGATTACTTTTATCGAAGGAATTTCTATGAGGAGTTCCTTCAGGTTATTAGGAATTTCGTCTGTTATGCATTCATCTGCACTTCCTTTTCTTTGTGCAGAAGCCAGTACATCCCACAATGCGATTCTGCATTTGTCGAGTAATTTTATCCTGTCTTCGTATGAATATGGCAGTTGTTCACCACAAAGTTGTGCAATCAATCCCCAGAACCGGTTTCCGGTGTTTGCATAGTATTCCTGTCTTTTGAGAGATTCAATTCCTGGCATTGTCCCGAGAATCAATATGGAAGGATTGTCTCCTATGACTGGAGGCAATGACCTTGTAGCGGTGGGGAATGTTTGAGATGCCTCATGTATAACCGGCTCAGGCTTTTCTGACTTTATGATTGTATCAGCGCTTCCGCTGCTTATTGGGATTATCCATGTCCTTCCTTGCTGGTATGCGTAAGGCAATCTGCCTGCTCTGAGCAGAGCCCGTAAAGGCTTGCCGCGGCGCATATTGTTATCCTTTAGCAGACCGGCTGCCTCAAGGACTGCATTTGCTTCGACTGCACCTATTTGTTTCATGCCTCTCTGAAACATATAATTGTCCAGACATTGGATAATAGCATTTATGTTCATCGCATATTTTATTTAATGGTTATTCAATCGAGTTTTCGGTTCCAATATTTCTGGGTATTGGGGCTTGTAGTCAGCTGGCCATTCCTCGACATAGTTTTATTATTCTACTTTTATCAGCCCAGAATCAATAAGTCTGTCCAGGTCACTTTCCTGACAATCGAAGATACCCCAGTCATCTCCTCCATAAAATCCGATTGAGCGCATTCTGTCCCGAACTTTTTTCTGTTCATTTTTCGTTCCGCTTTGTTGTGATAATTCTACGCGTATTCGGATAAGTCTCCTCAATGTAGCGATTTCATGTTGTGTAAAATGGTCTTTCCCTTTCATAATCAGGTTTGTTTTGCGTTGCCCCTGCTCCGGAGGTGGCGGTTGCACAAAAAGAAAGTGTGGAGCCTTTAGCTTATCGAATCGGGGCTCTGGTAAGCCTTTGTGCCAATAAGCAATACCCCACACCGCCGGTATATATCGAACGATACATAACGAAACACGGTGATGAGTGTCTTCTTTGCTTATCCTCGGCACAGTGAAATTTACC
>JADIMI010000056.1 GCA_017694845.1 Candidatus Cryptobacteroides intestinavium | reverse complement strand
CCGAACTTGGCATCCGGTGCAGGTTCGAAATCCGTATCGATCACTGTAGTGAACACACTGAAATCCCTTCCGATCACGCTGTCGGGGAGACTCCATTTCTCCGGGGTATAATATGGATCCAGGCGATCCCTGATATCTTCCTGGCCGGATGAAACGAGCACCGCAGCCAGGACAGAGGTCAGAATCGTCAAGAGCAATAAAATATGTCTTTTCTTCATACTGCTATCAGCAAAAAAGGATTAATAGGTAGCGTCTCTGTATGAAAAGACAAAATCAACTACATTGGAAAATACAGGCCTGCCTTCCGCATCCGTACCGTCTCCGAAAACATTGATGCTCTGCTCTCCCGCAGAATCCTGTTCGATTTCGCCCGCAGCGGTAAGATTGAACTCGACAAGCACGCAGCTGCCATCCTCCCTCTTCACTATCGTACCCAGCTGATGGGTGAGACCCTTGGTATCGTCGAAATCACTGGAATACAGTTCTTCATTGTCCGACTTGAATTTAAGTCCGGTAACCATATCGGACGGATTCCCCGAAGACCATATCATAGTCACCGTAGGCGAAGACAATGAGACATCCACCCTGTACACGGAATTGCCTGCCGCATAGAAGAACATCCTGGTAAAATATGAAGAGGTGCTTACCGGCACCTTTGACTGATACCGGGAAAGATCCCCCTCTGCCTTGACCTCCCAGCTGCCGCTGCAACGCGGATAGGAATCGTTATTGCCGATGATGGCATCCATGCTCAGCTCATACACATGGAAGGTGCTTCCTACGTGGCCTACAGCCAGCACATTGCTGGTGCTCTGGCCCGCCGTGGACATTCCCATATTGTCCATGACGAGTCCTGTAGGCAGATTGTCCGGGTCGAAACTGTTCGTCTGACCGTTGGAACCGATAGCGGTAAGGTAAGCCGAATTGTTCTGGTAGAACTCCAGGTACCGGTTGTCTTCCGAACCTCCGCCGTCGACAATCTCGACCCTCGTATTATATCCCATACCGTAATCGGCAGTATTGTTATAGGAGAGAAACCTGCCGTTCATCGAATCGTACATGACCAGATTATATCCGGAAGCATAGGAAAGGCAGGCATCTGCCGCAGTATAATTGTAAGGACTTGCATCGACAGACGGATCCAGGCGCAGAGGATACATCAGGGCCAGTTCATCCGGCAGGGCATACCACAATGTACCTCCGTCCGCTATGGCGAATCCGTTGCGCTGCCCTTTCATGAATGAAGGGCCTGTACCGTTGTCCTGAGGCATGTTGTCCCCGGTCAGATCCCTGCCGTACACGATTCTCGAATAGGTCAGATCCGGATGTTCACGGACAGTTGCCCCTTCGAGAATATATTGTCTTTCAGAGGTGAAGACCCCGAAAATGTTTTCGGTATTCATATTTCCCAATGTAGGAGGATCCGTCCTCAGATACGGCTGCACGCCAAGGAAAAGAGGAGCGCCCACCATGGACTGTCCGTTGTTCTGCACGGCGAAAATATCTCCGTTCACGGTCCTCTGCTCCCCTTCCCCATCGACATTCCCCAATACGGCCCTGCCGTCAATGTCCTGAAGCAGGAACCAGCACTGCTCGAATGCTATGATCGGCGAGACATTGATCTCGGCGTAGGCTGTCGTACCGAGGTTGTTGTCCGTAACGGAAAAGATCAGCCGGATAACCTGGTCATCGGTTTCCGATATCTGCAGAAGATACTGCGGGCCGTCACCTACAGTCTTCCACTCCGTCCCTGTCACCGGCCTCTGCCACTGATAGGTGAGGTTCTCCGTCCCCTGGGTCAATGACTGCGTGATCTCCGGGCTTATAAGGATTTCCGCAGGAACACCGACCGAATAGGAGTAGGTCCCGGGAACTATCGATATCTCGTTTATTTCATGATAGTCATATTCTCCAAGGTCCTTGTAGCAGGAAGCCGCCGCAAGACCGCACGCAATTATCAGTATATACTTAAAAAATCTAGCCATAACCTGTCATTTAAAATTGAGGGAAAGTGATCTCCTCCCCTGCATAGTCATCATCTCCGTACAGAGGCCCGTTCTCAGCCTTGTATTCATTATAGGCGATATTTATGGCCCTCCAGTTCTCGTAGTTCTTCTCTATGTCCTTGTGGACGGCCTTGAAGGTATCCATCATAAGGAAATATTTCGAGATGCTGTATCTTCCCCAGAATGAAGTATCCCAGTCGTCCGGATACAGATCAAGGGTAACGGAGACCCTGTATGAAAGATTCTCTACCCTGCCCTCATCGAACTGCTGGTATTCCGAAGAATTGTCATAGACGATATCCACGAATCCGGTCCTTACGGTCTGTCTCGTTGAAGTCGCCTCCCTGCCGGGGCATTTGATCCTGAATCCGGCATCGGATGTAGCCACACCTGCCGGGAACTCATACGGATTGTCAAACTGCAGTTCCGGAGTGAAAGGGGAATTCTCCACCGGGGACGACATGACGCAGAAGGTCCTCGGAGAATCGAGGAAGTAGCCGATCAGCTGCGCCGTGAACACACCGTCAAGCCAGGAATCATGGCCGAGCACGTATGTATCCAGATAATCCTCATCAGTAAATGTATAACCGGATGCCCCCGAGAATTCTATTTTCGCATCCTCGCTGTAATAGGCTATGTCATTGACCTTGCAGGAGACAGATACAGCCGCAAGGGTCGCCAAAATCATTATATACCGTGCTTTCATCTTCTAATTATGGTTTCCGTAAGTATATTCGTCATCAGGAAGCGGCATCTGGTAATTGTCCAGCGGCATAGTGTCACCGGCAGGGCAATTAGGGAAAGCGGTAAAGCCGAACCTCTTGTAGAAGAAGAACAGCTGGCCTTCACCGTAGAACTCCTTGATATACTCTTTCATCAGTTCATTGACACGTACCGTCTGGCCGGTGCTGACACCGTAGATCATCCTGGAATCAGTCTGGTCAAAACCGGTGGTGAAAGTCGCATTGTATCTACCCGAACGCTGCGCTATCACCTCGTCGAGATAACCGGCGGCCGTATCCGGGTCCGGAGTACACTCCGCCGCTATATAGTACATTTCCGGGAGCCTTATCAGAGGCTGGGAATTCAACCCGTTATAGCTGCCCCTTCCTTCCGTGTACGCGGAGCCGGTGAAAATATACTTGTTGCACTTGAGCAGCGGCTGTCCTACTGCCGTACCCTGCGGAGCGGAGAAGTTCCGGTAGCGGGCATCGGATGCCACCTCATACCACATCGACACGTTTGTCTGGTAGGCTGCCAGCGAATTGGAATAACTTACATTCGTGAACACAGGATCGATGATCTGATAATAGTCATCGATGTACAGGGCGAAAATCTGCTCGGTCGGAGTGATTGGAGTAGCGGCGTATGCATCCGTACCTGCAAGAGAAAAATATCCGCTCTCGATCACGCTTGTGGCATACTGCAGTGCCAGAGCCTTGCTCTGCTCGTCCCCCTTGTAGCAATATACCCTGGCAAGCATTGCACGGACAGCCCAGACATTCATCCTCATCTGCCTCATCTCGGCGAACGGATCCGCAGAATCGTCATAGTTGAATATCTCGCTGTCATGGGCGTCAAGAAGTTCTTCCGCAGCAAGCAGATCCTCGATTATCAGATCCATCACTTCGGATGCCGGAAGGATCGGAGTCGCCACATTGTCGAACTTAGTCCTGTAGGGAATCGCCGCACCGTCAGGATTATCCTTGTATATCGGCCCGAAAAGCCTGAGAAGGTCAAAATGCAGGAATGCCCTCAGGCCGAGAGCCTCCCCTTTCATCGTCTCGTAATAGTTCTCGGTATGTATCACGGACCTGTTCTGATCGACGAACTTCAGGAAATTGTTGATATTCGCAATCACATTGTACAGGGAAGAATAGATGCTTATGACAGTGCTCTGGTAATTTCCATCGTATGCATAGATCGTGGACGGAGACGAGTCAATGATCCCATCCGGGTCGTTATTGTATCTTCCCGCAAGCATATCAAGATAGTAATAGGTCATGGTCTGACCATAGAGCTCGGTCTTGCCCATCTTGAGATAGAATCCCGTAAGGGCATCCTTGAAACCGTATTCCGAAGAGAAGAGATCCTCTTCCTCGACGGAAGTCTTTGGCTGGACATCAAGCCATTCTCCGCAGGAAACCAGGAACGGCAGAATCAATATCGCTGTAAATATCTTTCTCATAATCATACCTCCTTACATTAGAACACAAGATTGAGCGAAAGGGCAAACTGCCGTGAGAACGGATAATCCGTACCTCTCTCCCTCTTTATGGAGGAGAGATAGAAGATATCCTCCATATTGAACGACCATTTCATAGACGAGATATGGAGTTTCTGAAGGAATGGATATGCATTCTTCTCCATCCTGTAGGAAATCGACAGTGAACTGAACTGGAAAAGGTTTTCGTTCATCACGAAACGGGAAGTCTGCTGGGTATTCGACCCGTCTGCGGAATTTGTCAGCCTCTTGTACTGGGCCACATCTCCCGGCTGGGTCCATCTTTCATAAAGGACCCTTCTGTCGGCATTGTACCTCAGGTCGGCATTCTCCACCTTGCTCACAAGGGTGGAGTTATACATCTGGCCTCCGAAGCGGTACATGAAACCCAGGTTGATTCCGAATCCCATGTAATTGAACGAAGTATTGATGTTTCCCTGCCACTTCGGCTCGGAATCACCGCACACGACGGCATCCACCACATCATATTCGCTGGTAACGGTCCCGTCCCTTTTCAGAAGGATTTCATCTCCGGTGGCCGGATCGATTCCGAGGGAGCGTACCGCCCATATTGCCGTCGTGGACATACCTTCCACATATCGTGGCAGAGGGGTTACGGATTCTGTATTGGCATTCGTCTCGTTCATCTTGGCAAGGGCTTCGGAAATCCTGAGCAGCTTGTTGGTGTTGTGGGATCCGTTGAGGGAAATCACCCAGTATGCCTCCTTGGCCTCGTTCCTGTACGGAATGAAGGCGAGATTGAGCTCGACACCCTGGTTCTGGAGGGTCCCCATGTTTGACGGATAGGAACTGAATCCGAGAGACGGGGCGAGGGTCACCTGGGTAAGGGAATTCTGCGTGTTCTTGATGTAGTACTCGGCCCTGGCGGTAATCCGACCTTTCAGGAGGGACAGTTCCAGTCTCGTATTCCAGGTAGCGGTCTGCTGCCATTTCAACTGGTTGTTTCCGAGGGCTACAAGTTCGATTCCGGTCGCATCTGAAGACAGATAATAACGCATCAGATCTGAATAGGAATACACCTGGCGCGACTGGTAAGGGGCGAATCCCTGGGTACCCGTGATACCGTATGAGGTCGCAAGCACGAGATCATCCATCCACTCCACGCTCTTCATGAAAGGCTCGTTCTTCACGTCCCACTTGAATCCGGCAGACCAGAACGGTGCGAAACGGTTGTCACGTCCGAACTGGGACGAACCGTCCACCCTGATGTTGGCATCGAACGAATAGCGGTACATATAGGAGTAACCGGCTGTCAGGACGGCACCTATGCTTCTCGTAGTCTCCTCATTTCCCGTCATGTTCTCCGAATAGCGCTGTCCGAAAAGGATGTGGTCCATCGAATCGTTAGGGAATCCCGTGACAAGGGCTCCGTATGTCTCGTTCTTGTACTGCTCCACCGAATAGCGGAAGTTGGCCGTCACGAAATGCTTCTCCTTGAAGACCTTGTTGTACATTGCAGTGAAATCCACGGCATAGTTGAACGACTCGGACTGGTCACGGGAGAAATCTCCCTTAAGGCTCGGATCCGTCACATCATTGAAAGCCGTATGATATGCAGGACGGAACACCTCGTCCTTGCTGACTCCCTTGCTCAAGGAGACATTCGCCTGGAGAATCCACGCCGGAGCCGGACGGTATTCAAGTTTGAAAAGTTCACGGATAGTGAAACTGGTATTGCGGTCCAGACTGTGGAAGGTAGCGTTATACATCGGGTTCGCCACTTCATATGTGCTTGAATCCCCTGCATAGAGCATATTCCAGGTCTGCATTATCTTGTTGACATTGCCGTTCTCGTCATAAGGTCTCAGATACGGGTTAAGCCGGGCATACTGGCTGAACGAACCGTACGGGCTTTCCGTACCGACGGCGTTGTCGACAGTGACGCTGTTCTTCAGGAGGAACTTGCTGAATCTGTAACTAAGGTCAAGAGATGCCGTCTGGGTACTTCTCTTGGAGCCCTTCATCACACCGGGAGTCTCGTTGAGACCGGCGTAGAGCTTATATCTCAATGCCTGCGAGCCACCTTCGAGAGTAACGGCATGCCGATGCTGCACGGAAGTGCGGAGCGGCTGCGAAAGCCAGTAGGTATCGACTCCCCTGCGGACCTCCATCAGACGTGACTGATAGTCCCTCAGGGAAGCAAGGTCTGTACGGGAATACAGTCCTGCCCTCCACTCGGCCTCGATCTTCTCCTCCGCATTCATCAGGTTATAGGAAGTAAGGTCAGGCAATTCCACGCGGACATTACCGCTGTAGGTCACGTTGATAGCTCCCGGCCTCGGGGCGAGGGTCTCTATGACAATGACTCCGTTGGAAGCCTTGGATCCGTAGATGGCCGTTGCCGATGCATCCTTCAGGATGGTAATGGACGCAATCCTGTCAGGGTCGAGGTCCGCCATGGTCTGCACGTCTATCTCAAAGCCGTCCAACATCAGCAGAGGCTGGTTAGGATAGGTGTCGTATTCTCCCTGGAGGGATACCAGATCACCGCTCGCTCCAGCCCCTCCCGGAAGGGTGGAAGTTCCTCGCATACGCATATCCGGCAGCCTGTTAGGGTCGGATCCCATCTCGAAGTTGTCCATCACTCGGAAACTCGGGTCTATGGCACTGATGGCCTTTGCGATATTTGTAGTGGATACCTTCTTGATATCCTCACCTTTCATAGTCACCACCGAACCGGTGTAACTCTCCAGGTCACGGTTGAATATACCGGTCACGACAACCTGCTCCAGTTCATTCTGGTCCATCTCCATCACGATTTCCAGTCTGGCCTTGCCGTGACGTGGACTGACCTTGACCTCCTGTGTCTTCATTCCTATGAAAGAAAATTCCAGCACTATGTCGGGGCGGTCGTCAAACTCCAGTCTGAAGTTACCGTCCACATCAGTGGAAATACCGATTGTAGTGCCTTTGAGGACTACTCCGGCTCCCGCCACAGGTACACTGTCCTCATCGATGACCACTCCTGTCACTTCCACCTTGCCGTTCTGCGCAAAGAGGGAAGACATAGTGATCAGACACCCTACAAGGGTGAAAATCAATCTTTTAACCATCAGTGTCGATAATTTTAGTTATAAACCGGGCCCTGCGTCCCGGTATCCTTAATGGATCAGCAATAATGTGCCGGGGCATTGGTCCCGGCACTATGGAATAAAATCAATATTCTAGAATCTGCAGATCGGGTGGACGCTTCCTGAATTAGCATCCCTGTCAATCTGCATATACATACCGGTTCCATCTCCGGTATCACTGACTGCCGGGAACTCCCTGTTCACTGTCGGATAAGGATAATGGGTAATTTCATCAAATGTCCCCACTACACAAAGATACTGTACTTCCAGATCATTTGTCTCTCCCGTATTAGGATCGACTGTATGTATGACCACGTGTCTGACTGTAGAAGATATCCATCTATATGCTCTGTTGTCACCTATTTCCATATACGGGTCACCTACTAAATTCCTGCAGTCTGCATCCGGATCGAACACCACATACTGCTCTGTCTCATATCCGGAACCGGTTCCGGTATATTGGCTGTACAGTTCCCGGATACTCTTCCAGGAAGACTCAATCGTAGTCGAACTGCTCCTGTCCATCGCCTCCAGGTCGTACTCATATACATTCCCTTGATCATCTTCAAGAGGATAATGGACATCAGTGAATGCAGCACCGCTCATATATTCAAGCAGAGACTTCAGCTCATCTATGGCCGGAATATACCAGTCTACACCCTGGGATTCTCCAAGATCTTCCACCCATTTAAGATTCTGGAACTTGTTTTCCCAGTCCGGCTCATTCTTCATTCTCTCACAATTCGCCTTGCCATCGGTCAGGCTCAAAGGACGGGCATTTTCATTAATCTGTGCCCTGTAATCATTTTCAGGAAGCCAGCCTGCTTCTGCAAAAAACACTCTTTCATTCAGATTATCGACCGTCAGACTGAAAGCCTTTCCGTGAATGCCGTCCGGGTCCACTTCGTACACTATACCTACGGTCTTCCCGTTCACGACAAACGGATCCCCGACCTTATAGGAGATGCTCTGGGAAACTTCAAGAGTAGCGGTCGCCTCCCCTGCAGTAACCGTATATGATGCAGTCCTGCTTCCTGAAGTGATCTCGGTTCCGCTGACAGTAATCGTATTGTTCTCGTGATCTTCTACAATCGTGAAGTCTGAAGATCCCGGTCTGTCAATGCTCCATGTCTCCTGGTTGGTGACGACTTCCACTACTACCGGATCACCAGCCTGGTTCAGAGTGACTGTCGCCGGATTGAGAGCGACTGACGGCTGGGTAGAGAGCTGTCTGATATCTACTGATGCCGTGGCAGTGTTCATCCCGCTTCCGACCGTTACGGTAAGGGTACCGTTACGCTCTTCCTGCCCTGGCTGCTCGAAAGTGATTGCAATGGTGTTGCCCAGTTCGGCATCATACTCGGCGGAGAACCAGTCCGCTTTCTGGCCATCGTCATCAGTACATTCGATAGTCATTAATTGCGGCATACTTGTTTCCACGCTAAGGGTAGCGTTTGTCCTGTCATTTCCGACAACTATTGCAGTCTCGGAAAGGCGTACAGTAGCCTTAGGAGCAGCAGTCTGCCTGACTTCGAGCTGAGCCGCCAGACCTTCACCTACCGCTGCATCAGACTGCATAAAGCCGATTCTTGCCACCCTGTCTTCCGCCAGTGCATATTCCGGCACCTTCACTGAATATACATTCACAAGGTCTCCCTCCTCCACAAGTTCGATCTCGGGATATTCTGACCAAGTACCTGTACCTGCCTGCCAGCTGGCATCGATCGCGTACGGCACATTGGAGATAACAGAGACGGTCTGGGCCTCCGCCGCATCGTAGGCAAAGACAAGATCTGACGGATTGATCACTATCGCCGGAGTGGATGGCAATGACACGAGCGCTATCCTGCGTGTCACCACCTCATTGTTGATATCTTCACTGCCGCTGACGACATCAATGGCCACCGTAAGGGTTTCAGTCAGGCTCTGATTGACCTGAGAAGTGAGAGTAAGCACGGAAATGACACCCTCATCCGTCTCCCTCTGTGATATCTCGTACGACATCCAGCCGTAGTCTCCCGGAAGCTGGACCTTTGTCATTGCTTCTTCAGACCCTTCCGTCCCGGTGGTAATGTCGATATCCTGGTTTGAAGACACATCGACGCTGAGGACGTTGTTGGTGGAGATAAGTATCTCCCTTACCGCAGGCTCTCCACCCAATGCAGACGGGAACTGAATGATAGGATTGTCCCCTGACAGATCTTCATCAAGGAAAGTGAGATAAGTCTTCGTATTGGCTCCCTGAGACACGGAAATGGAAGACTCCACGGCAGTCGAGCCGCTGCCGACCACAATCCTGACAGTCGCACTGTGAGTGTCGAGGGAATAGTTCATCCCTTTCGGGGTTATGACAAGCTCGTTTGTGCCTTCAGGACGAACGACATCGATGATATCATCTTCATCTATCTCTTCAAATGACCATTCCGCGCTTGCCTCGACCGTGACAGTCCTGCTGTCAACTTCATTCCACTGGAAAGTCACGCCACCCTCCGGCAGTCCGCCGACAGTCTCCGGCATTTCATCCTGCTGACAGGCTGATGGCACAAGCGCTATCGCCGACAGCGCAAGGAGCATTTTTGAAACAGAAAACTTCTTCATATTTTTACGATTTAAGATTTATTCGTCATAATATTATTGACAGGCTTGCATTCATACCTGTATATTCAGGCACATAGCGGCATATTCCTCCCGAACATGTCTCCCCCGCACGATGACGGCCCCACGACACGGAAGCCCGGAGGAAACGCCAGGCATAGCTGACACCCACATCATAACAAAAAAGCACAGGCACATATCGCCGCGAACTTGAATTCTTTCATAATTTGTATAAATATGGTTACAAACAGCAAGTTTTCCGTAACGGAAATCCGCAAAACTTCCGAAAAACCGGCTGTTTTACTTACAATTATCAATCAGTCAATGATTTAACGCAGGCCAAAGATATGAATAATTTCTCAATTATCAGCATTATGAGCCCATTATTTTCTTCTATGGAGGAGCAGGAACGGGGTATCATATTATTACTGAAAACACAAGACGGGGGAAGGATATTGTCCTGTCCCCCGTCACTTAATCCTGCGGCAGAAACTAGTTCTCTTCCGGCCTCAGTTTCCTGACATCTTCGCCTGCCCGCCACAGTTCGCTGTCTTTCATTGCCTTGAGTTCGGCATTGAGTTTCTGGCGGTAATCCGGCTTGCTGTTGGAATCGATCGAGATCTGCGCCTCGTTCCCTGTCCTTACACTTTCGTACAGTTCCTTGAATACAGGAAGCGTGGCATCGCGGAATCTGGTCCACCAGTCAAGCGCCCCTCTCTGGGCCGTAGTGGAGCAGTTTGCGTACATCCAGTCCATTCCGTTCTCCGAGATCAGCGGCATAAGGCTCTGGCTGAGTTCCTCCACAGTCTCGTTGAACGCTTCGGAAGGAGTATGTCCGTTCTCCCTGAGCACCTGGTACTGTGCAGCGAAGATACCCTGGATGGCCCCCATCAATGTACCCCTTTCACCTGTAAGATCCGAATATACCTCACGCTTGAAGTCGGTCTCGAAAAGATAGCCTGAACCTACGCCTATTCCGAGAGCGAGACACCTGTCAAGGGCCCGTCCGGTGGCATCCTGATACACGGCATACGATGAGTTGACACCTTTCCCTTCAAGGAACAGCCTGCGGAGAGATGTCCCCGAGCCTTTAGGTGCGACCATTATCACATCGACATCGGCCGGAGGCACGATACCTGTACGGTCATTGTATGTAATCCCGAAGCCGTGGGAGAAATAGAGGGCCTTGCCAGGAGTGAGATGCTTCTTCACTGTCGGCCACACGGCGATCTGCCCTGCATCGGAAAGGAGATATTCGAGGACCGTTCCTTTCTCGCACGCTTCCTCGATGTCAAAGAGGGTCTTTCCCGGCTCCCAGCCATCCGATACAGCCTTGTCCCAGCTTGCAGAGCCTTTCCTCTGGCCTACAATCACATTGAATCCGTTGTCACGGAGATTGAGGGACTGTCCCGGTCCCTGCACCCCATATCCAAGAATTGCTATAACTTCATCCTTGAGCACCTCCCTCGCCTTTGAAAGAGGGAATTCAGAGCGGGTGACCACAGTCTCCTCCACTCCGCCGATTTTCATCTTTGCCATAATTATCTGTGATTTTATCTGTTTCTGTAATATTCTATTATGCACGCACCGTTCCGAGCATCTGCGGGACTGCCTATGCCTCACGGTAGTCCACCTTGTGCAGGTCTATTATCCTGTTCATCTGGTTCACCACCTGCCTGATGGTGTTCTCGTCCGTCACTGCACAGAGAGAGTATCTGCTCTCACCGTTACCGAGCGGGGCGAATGTAAGGCTTTCAACTATGATATGCCTCTGGCTGTAAAGCATCGAAATGCGGTTCAGGATATCCAGTCTGCCCTGGCCCTCCGCCATAACCTTGAATTTTTTCTCGTTTGCCATAACGTTTCGTTTTATATTGTTTTTCTTTGTTATTTATCAGATTCTTCACTTCGTTCAGAATGACAGTACTTCGTTCAGAATGACAGTACTTCGTTCAGAATGACAGTGCTTCGTTCAGAATGACATTTCCTTTCCTGTTATTATACTGTCCAGGGATGCTCCTGCAGGAACCATCGGGAAGACGTTCTCGCCCGGGTCGGTCGCCACATCGAGGAACGCAGGACCATCGCATTCAAGCAGCTCCCTGACAGCCTCATCCAGCCTGTCTCTTTCGGTCACTCTCGCCGCCCGGATGCCGTAGGACTCCACCAGTGAAACGAAATCGGGATTCACGAGATGAGTGAACGAGTATCTCCTGTCGTAGAAAAGCTCCTGCCACTGGCGTACCATTCCAAGATATGTATTGTCCAGGAGAATGATCTTGACAGCCGCCCCCGTCTGATGTATCGTCCCGAGCTCCTGTATGGTCATCTGGAGGCCGCCATCCCCGAGGAACACAATCACCTGCCTGCCGGGAGCCGCTATCTTCGCGCCCACAGATGCAGGAAGCCCGAACCCCATCGTACCGAGTCCGCCGGATGTCACCCATCTTCCTTTTTCCCCGAAACGGGAGTAACGGGCTGCGAACATCTGGTTCTGCCCCACATCCGATACAATCACCGCATCGGGATCGGCATATCTCGCCACCGCATCCACTGCCTGTCCCATTCTTATCCAGTCCTTCGCCTCAGCCGCACCGAGTCCGGACACCTCTCCATCAAAATCCCTGTGACGGATGACAGCATCCTCTTCCTTTGCACACTCCGCTGCAAAAGCGAGCCACTGCGTCCTTTCCCTGTATTTTATACCGGCTGAAAGTATGGCCTCGAGCGCCATCCACGCATCCGAGTTGACCGCTACATCTGCCCTGACATTTCTTCCTATCTCCGTCGGGTCTATCTCGATATGGACTATCTTCGCCTGAGGTGCATAGCCTGCAGGAACCCCTGTCGTCCTGTCACTGAAACGTGTCCCCACAGCCACTATCAGGTCGGCTTTCTGCGTCATCCTGTTAGGGGCGAGATGTCCGTGCATACCGGCATTCCCCACATACAGAGGATGATCCGTCGGCATACAGGAAAGGCCGAGAAGAGTGGTCGCTACCGGCGCCCCGGACTTTTCCGCCAGTTCGCGGAGGGCATCAGCCGCCCCCGATATTATGACTCCGTGTCCCGCAAGTATCAGAGGTCTCTCGGAATCATTTATCATCGATGCCACCGTAGCAGCAAGGTCACCGGATGGGCCAGCAGATGGTTTCGGAAGAGGTCTGGTCACATTTTCAAGGAACTTCTCCCTGTCGTACACAAAATCGGTCATCTCCACCTGGGCGTTCTTGGTGAAACTTATCACCACAGGACCAGGCTTGCCGGAGGATGCTATATGAAAAGCCTTCGCCACCACGGAAGGAATCTCCTCCGCCTTCGTTATCTGATAGCTCCATTTGGTGATCGGAAGCGTAATATTTATCATATCGGCCTCCTGGAAGAAATTGGAACCGAGATTCTCTGTCCCCACCTGGGCGGTAATGCAGACAAGCGGAGTGGAATCCAGCATCGCATCCGCAATGCCTGTGACGAAATTCGTGGCCCCAGGCCCGGCTGTAGCCATACAGACACCCGGTCTGCCGCATGTCCGGGCATACCCCTGCGCAGCGTGCACTGCCCCCTGCTCGTGGCGGACGAGTATATGCCTTATCCTGTCCGTATAGTCATACAGCTCATCGTACAGAGGCATAATCGCTCCTCCCGGATAGCCGAATATGGTATCGACACCTTCCTCAAGCAATGAAAGCAGGAACACTTCCGAACCTTTTATATTTCTCTTTTCAGTCATAAGTCGTTGTTTCCGTGTTATTTAAGTATCCTTACCGCCCCTTTGTCGGCCGATGAGACCGCGGAAGCGTAGAAGCGCAGAGCCTTGCTCACCTCCCTGGACCTTCCGGCCGGAGTGAAGGCAGCCTCTCCTCTCTGGAGCTGGACCTCCCTTCTTTGCGCGAGCTCTTCATCCGGAACTTCAAGGGTCATTGTCCTCGATGGTATGTCGATGGACACCATATCCCCGTTCTTCACCAGCGCTATCACCCCGCCTGAAGCAGCCTCCGGTGACACGTGGCCTATCGAAAGTCCGGATGTACCTCCCGAAAAACGGCCATCGGTGACCAGGGCGCATTCCTTGTCTATCTTCATACTCTTGAGATACGATGTCGGATACAGCATCTCCTGCATACCCGGCCCTCCTTTCGGGCCTTCATAGCGGATTATCACAACATCTCCTGCCTTGACTTTCCCTCCGAGGATACCATCCGCAGCCTCCTCCTGCGACTCGAACACCACTGCAGGACCGCGGAACCTCCATATCTTCTCATCCACTCCCGCCGTCTTCACTATACAGCCATCCTCCGCAAGATTGCCTTTCAACACCGCCAGACCGCCATCCTTGAAATAGGCGTGCTCCACATCCCTGATACAGCCGGATGCTCTGTCCGTATCCAGTTCCCCGTACACATCTTCCACAATGCCGAGGGTGGTGCAGAACTTTCCTCCCGGAGCCGCAGCATATCTCTCCCTCGCCATACGGGAAAGTCCGGAAGACATAATATCATTCTCCTCCAGAGCCGCCGCCAACGAGCTGTAGTCCACCCTTGAGACAGAGGTATCAAGGAAACCTCCCCTGTCCAGCTCCGCAAGGATGCCCATCACTCCACCTGCCCTGTTGACATCCTGGATATGGTATCTGCTGCTCGGGGCGACCTTGCACAGCACCGGTATCCTGCGGGAAAGCGCATCTATATCCTCCATCGTGAAATCGACACCGGCCTCGTTGGCGACAGCGAGGAGATGCAGCACTGTATTGGTGGAACCGCCCATAGCTATATCGAGGGCCATCGCGTTGAGAAATGCCTGTTTTGTAGCTATGGAGCGTGGCAGCACAGATTCATCCCCATCAAAATAATACGCCTTTGCGTTCCTGACAATCAGATCAGCACCCCTCATGAAGAGGTCATAGCGCTTCCTGTGCGTGGAAAGCACCGTGCCGTTACCCACAGGAGCCATTCCGAGAGCCTCGGACAGACAGTTCATAGAATTGGCCGTGAACATTCCCGAACAGCAACCGCATGTAGGACAGCCCTTCCTTTCAAGTTCCTCCAGTTCGCTGTCAGGGAAAGAAGGGTCGGCCCCCTTGACCATAATGTCCACGAGATCATAATCTTCATTGCCTATCCTTCCTGCCTCCATCGGCCCTCCTGACACAAATACAGCCGGAATATTCAGTCTCATCGCAGCCATAAGCATTCCCGGAGTCACCTTGTCGCAATTGGAGATGCAGATCATCGCATCGGCGCAATGCGCATTGCACATATACTCTATGCTGTCAGCTATAAGATCTCTTGAAGGCAGGGAATAGAGCATCCCGTCGTGCCCCATAGCGATTCCATCATCTATGGCCACAGTGTCGAACTCCGCCGCATAGCAGCCGGCAGCCTCTATACGGGCCTTTATCTGCTGGCCTATCCCGTGCAGATGCGTATGTCCGGGAACAAACTGCGTGAAAGAATTCACGATTGCAATCACAGGTCTGCCGAACTGCTCCTCCTTCATTCCGTTCGCCCGCCACAAGGCCCTTGCTCCGGCCATTTTACGTCCCTTAAGGCTTCTGCTGCTTCTGAGTCTATCCATATCAAAAAGAAGTCGCCTGCGAGCATCAAGGTTCATCAGCACCGCAAGCGACATATTATTTTGCACCAATGAAACCTCGTATCACTACCCGATAATAATGACAGAAATGACCACGACGGCAATAATAATTGTCGAAGCGATCAGTCCGTTTAGAGATAGTGAGTTGAAGTTCATCATATAATTCCAAAACCAGTAACAAATATAATCGAAATTTCAATACGATGTACAATTATCACCTTATTTTTTGATATAACACGGTCCCGTGGAGTCATTCGTACAGCAGATAGCCATCCCATTCGATGGAAGATCCCCCGCTGCAGTCCGATCTTTTGCTGTCGGCACCTCCCTTGAAATATATATGGCTTCCACCGGAAAGAGAGCATGCTATGAATCCATCGGAACAGAAGACAGCGCTGCTCGCACCGGAAAGGTCGCCCGTACATTTATCCAGCCTGAGCGAATATCTGTCCGTGCCGGGCGCGCTCTCTATGGATGAGGCCCCGCTGAGTGACATCTCGCATTCGGAAACCATTCCGGATGCACTGAAAGAAGATGCACCGGAAGCATCGATATACATTCTGGCTGCCCGGACAGTGCCGCACTGCAGGCTCGCCGCACCGGAAAGGTCAACCATAATATTGTCAGTCACATCTATATCACAGATGACTTCGGATGCCCCGCTCGCTGAAACCGAAAAGGATGTCCCTGTGAACGGAACACCGGAAGAGAAAGAAGATGCCCCGGAGACGGATACGGTATTGACACCATTTTTATAAGGTATCTTCACTATGGTGTGCAGATGATTCCATCTGTTCCCTCTGAGATGGATATCATCAGAGAATCTTATCTTCAGAAGACCCCTGGTCTCATAGACTTCGATATAGGGCAGAAGATTGGCATCAGATTCAATGAACGCCTCATCTCCAACACCTCCGAAAACCACCTCTATCGCATCCTCGACATCAATCCCCTTGAATTCCATCGGCAGCGGGACCATCGTGCTGTCAGTATAACCGGCAGCGTCAACCCTCAGCCCGGAGCAGCCATACAGCACTGCTGCAACCATCGCCAGGCATACGGACAAAAAAATTCTTTTCATAATATCATAACACTACTAAACAACACTACTGACGCGGCAAAAATACCGTTTTTCCTTATCATCGCCAAAAAATTCCGGCTTAGAACCGGAACTTCTCGATCTTCATCTCCGCAAGTCCCTGGATTTTCGGAACGTACGTAACGAAATGCTCTGCATTTTCGTGCGCGGAAAGAGCCGCTTCATCACGCCAGGTCTCGCATATCATCAGAACATCCTTTCTGGTCGAGCTTTCGAATATATCGTAGGCGATGCAGCCTTCATCCTTGAGTGAAGCTTCAACCAGAGCCTTTGCCGCATCGAGCACTGCATCGCGGTCCTTGTCCGAGACCTTGATGAAAACATTGATTCTTAACATATCAACAATATTAATAATTTATTCCTGTGACGGCACATCTTCCCGCCATCTGCGCAAAGATAATCAGAAGCCGGATGACATCCAAATCCAATAGAACGTTCTGCTGTCATCCTGGCGTTCTATTGTCATCCTGAGCGCCAGCGAAGGATCTGGAGAAGAAGGACGGGAAGGAAGGGAAGGAAGGGACAACGGACCGCGAACACGACATTTTCGTATTTTATTGAACACCAAGCATTACAAAAACAGTTTGTTCGCGGTCCCCTCAAAAAAGCAGGGACCGCGAACAAGGAAATTTTACAACTTATTGATTTACAGCAGGATATAAATTCGCCGTGTTCGCGGTCCGTAGAATCCGGATTATTGTCATATCACACCGGCCGATGGAGCCTTGTCATTCCGAACAACAATCTGTCATTCCGAACAACAATCTGTCATTCCGAGCAAAGCGAGGAATCTGGGACTGGAAACCGGTATGGTGCTTCAGATCCTTCGCTGCCGCTCAGGATGACAAGAGTCCGGCTTCAGATTCTTCGCTGACGAATGACAACGAGAGGGTGCTCATAATGACATTCCCTGTCACCATAGACGAAGCCTGGCTCCTGTCACCATAGACTAAGCCGCCAGGCGGAGTGAAGGATCTGAAGCACCACATTGGTTCTACTCATTGGCAGCCGCCTGTGATTCCAAAGGAGATATGCACCCTGATGATGCCGTAGAAAGCGTATATCGAGGGTCAGCCGCGCATATCTCGACATTTTTGTGGAGATATGCTCCCCAATGATGCCACCGGGAGCGTATATTGAGGGTTACCGGCGCATATCTCCCATCCTCCATCGGCCTCTGCCAGGGAGGACGCGTTCTTCTCAGGTATTGGCTAATGGAGAAGGTCGAGGAGCAGATACCTTCGTGGAGAATTGTTGTTTTATGCGCAGAGGCGTCGACCGAGCCGCGTCTCTGCGCACGGTCCCTTCAATATATGCTCTGTATGGCATCATCTGTGCGCAGAGGCGTCAGTCCGGCAACGCCTCTGCGCACGGGTTCCATATCAAGGGATGCTGTTTCGGACGGGCTTCGGAACAGATTCTTCGCTGACGCTCAGAATGACAACGAACGGGTGCTCAGAATGACAACGAACGGGTGCTCAGAATGGCAACGAAAGGGTGCTCAGGATGGCAACGAAAGGGTGCTCAGGATGACAGAGTACCGAGGGTAGGACAGTGTACCGGAACAGAATGAGTGTACCGGAACAGCTGCGACATATGGTTTTCCCGATGAGCCAAAATCCATATGCTGCCGGGGCGTCACTGTATAATAAAAGAGGAGCCGGCTGTATGCCGGCTCCCGCTGAAGTTTTATATCTATTTTAGGTTATAGTTGAAATACTATTCACCAGGGGTGAACCCCAGCTGATAAAGGTTCACTGTATTGTCCTTGCTGAAGAAATAGAGTGTCACTGCCGATGTCGCTCCGCTCAAATGCTCGGCTGTCAGTCCAACCGTCAGCGGATCAGTGCCTGATGTCTTGGCGAAATCCGAATACAGTTCGACGACCTGCAGCTGTCCGTCGACTTCCTTGGCAAGGGCGACTGTAGCGTTTCTCCCGGAATCATCATTGCTGCTTGAGCGAATGAGGAAATGTACGGTACCAGGCACAGTGACCTTGAATGATGCATACCTGTATTCAGGAAGCCCGTTGTCATCCAGGCTCGGTTTTCCGTTGAACTTCACTCGCCCGCCATCCGGATCGAAATCGACGCCTTTGCCGGAAGCTCCGACATATGAAACTTTTTCCACGACTCGTGTTTCCTCGAATTTACTTTTCGGGAAAGTGGCTGCATCAGAGAAATCAGCCATATACGGTTCATTGATGGCATTCTCATCGTACGGGATTCCGGAACCGCTCTGCTCTTCCGGAGTCCAGGTGATGGAGAAGACATTGATTCCGCTTTCGAGACTGTAGATGGAGATGACATCTCCTGCAGCGGCAGTCACGGTCACATTGAATATCCGGGCCTCCTTTGAAGCCGGTACCACAAGCTCGGTCTCGCCGACAATAAGGTTCTCGCCCACAGACACTCCGACATACCTGTCACTGTTTCCGGAAGAGGCAGCCTCGATGGTAAGGGTACCGTTGCCGCTTGCAATAAACTGCAGGCAGTTCTTGACAGTGCTTCCTTTGCCGCCGAACTGGTAGCGGTACGCCTTTACTCCGGAGGCATTGGTATCCTCTCCGAATTTGCACTTCCCGCTGCCGTTGAGATACTGGAGATTGTTGTATATGAAGTCGCCTGTGACCTCGGTATCCTTGCTGCCCGCTGCCTTGGTGTTGAAGAGGTATTCGAAATCAGCCGCTCCCCAGGTGGTCGGAGTGTATGCCGAAACGGCAGTGAGGACTTCCGTGATCTCGAAGGCGACCGGCTCCGATGGCTCGGACTGCTCGCGGATGGTATCATCCGCTGCAGGCTTCGCTATGACAGTGAAACTGTACATACCGGCACCGACAGCCGAAGGAATGATCTCGTATGAAGGTTCGGTGACAGTCGCGAACAGCTCGGTGCCGTTCATTATGTCGTAAGAACCGGCATTCGGCACTGCCTCCCACGAAATGGTGACAGGGTCGGATGAAGTGACAGGGGCCGATGCTGCAGAGATTACAGGCTCCGGTGAAGGAAGCTGCGAGTCCCCGCCCCCGATATAGTCGGACCACTGGAGATAGGTGATATAGAACGGGTCGCAGCCATAGATGTAGACCGTATGCTCCTCGCCTTCGACTATGTCTGCAAGAGAGATCTGGAATTCAGACGCATCCACAGGCACAGCCCCTACATGCTTCCCATCAAGGGATATGGTGGCGTGAGCCTCAGGGTATGCGCTTGAAGGGGAAGTGGATATCACAACAGAACCCGGTCTGTTGACCTTGAACCCTATGGCACAGTCGGTCGGTTCGGATGCACCCATCTGCCCTGCAGCCGTGAAATACAGCCGTCCGTTATCGGTGTCGAATTCCACAGGATTCGATGTCACATAGAATCTGATGCCGCCGCGGACCATATTCTTGTCAGCCGTGTTGTAGAATGAATTCCCGTCAGTGAAATCCCATGTGTATACAGGATCGATGACTTCCATTGTCAGGTCCTCTTCCGGCTTCACATAGCCCTCGACAATCCAGCGCGGGTCGCCTGACCCTGCCGCAAGCACATCATCGTTCATTACGTGGAAGTTGCCTGTCACACTCTCTGCACAAGGGTCCTCGTCAAGGAGTGCGCCTCCGTTGGATGTAGCTATAGCCTCGGTAAACACATCTTCATCCCAGAAGTTTCCTCCTATGTTATAGAAGAAATTTTCCGCGATCACTGTAGGAGAAGGGGTATGTCCTCCTCTTCCCCATACAGAAGAGCCTGAATTGAACGAAGCGTCCGCCATATTCAGGACAATGTTGTTGCTGAAATTGAATGTAGATGGCTGAGGACAGCAGTAGAAGATGCCCGCTCCGCCGAAAGTGCAGATACTGTTGAATGTATTGTTCGTGATTATCAGCGTTCCGAGAGTTATGGTCCCGTCTGCATCGTTGATACGCATAAATTCGCGGCCGCCTCCGGTGAATGTGGAGTTGGTTATGGAAATGGTTCCGAACGCTCCTTCGGAAGCCCTGAATCCCATCATTTCACCGCCATCACCGCTGGTGTTCGACATCACTATGTCATCTATCGTGAAACTGTCGATGCTGACCGGGTTGCTGCCGGCGTACGCTATACCCCTCTTGAATCCGTTGAAAGTACAGTTTCTGACAGTCACCTCTGAAAGACTGGTAGTTATCCCTGCCTTGAAGCTGAGAAGATGTTCCGTACTGTAGTTCTCTCCATCGAAGGCAATGTTCTCCAGCACTATCGAAGTACAGCCCTCGACAATGGAAAGGTTGCCGTATACCGTAGGGAAGACTCCCGGCTCCCCGGATTTCTCCTCTCCGTATATGACCACCGGATAATCGATGTCTTCAAGGGAAAACATAGTGACATCCCCTTCAGAGACAGAATAGCCGAAATCGTATGGAGTGTCGGAATACGCTATGAGTATCTCTGACGCGTGGTCATTGAGTGCGGTCACAAGAGCCTCCGAATTCTCCACCCGTGTCGCATTCTCCGTATCAGGAAGAGTGTAGGCGGAGATCGATCCGCGAGGAGTGTTGCCGAAATGGATGAAGAAGACATACTTTACGGAAGGGTCAAGACCTTCTATGGTCTTGCTTCCGGACCGAGCCTCTTCTTCTGACACTTCTACAGGTATATAGTTCACATCCGGCTCGGGATCTGAAGCCAGGGCGTAACGGATAGTGTTGACATCATAGTCGTCTCCGTCTTCCCCTGCCGTGGACCACGTGAGCTGGACGGAAGCGGATGTCCTTGTCCCGACTTTCAGGTCAGAGACATTCGGACGGATGGCATAAGTCTCGACCGGTGAGAACTCAGCCCAGTTGGAATCGCCGATTGTCTCGCTGACTCCTCTTACACGGGCATAGAGGGTCATATCCGGCTCCAGTCCGGTGACAGTGAACGGAATCTCCTCCGCTGTCACTGTCTCGGTCTTTACATTGGAATTGTCCGGATCCGACTGATCGGAATAGACTTCAAGCACATATTCCGTCGAGCCTTTGGATGTGCTCCACGAGAACTGCACCTCCTCTCCATAGACAGTCCTCGACAGGTTGGTCGGTGTAAGGCACCTGTCAAGCGCGAGTTCTGTCTCGATCTCCGGAATCTGGGCGCAGCCTGAGAAAAATGCGACAGGCACCAGGACGGAGATGGAAGAAAGTATTGTTGTCAGTATGTTTTTCATTGTGTTATGTATTTTATTGTGTATCAGATTCTTCACTTCGTTCAGAATGACATTGGCGTCCTTCAGAATGACATTGGCGTCCTTCGGAATGACATCGGTGACGTTCTGGATGACATCGGTGACAGGCCGGATCAATAGTCATAGTCATTTACGAGTGCTCCGTTCTGCTGGTCAATAGTGCCTTGAGGGATCGGCCAGTAGGTATGCTTTGTAAACTCCGGGTTGTCGTCTATGTTCTCTCCGAACCTGTCCACGTGCCAGAGGGAATTGGCCCTGGCATTGATGCCGGATCCGCTGAAATAGCTGGCAGGATCTCCCTGTGAATCGGTATAGCATATCCAGCCTGTACCGAGACCCACAGGAGCGGCATCGCGGGTGACGAGCTCTCCCGGGTGGTTTCCGTACATTTCGATCGTGCCGTTGTCATCTATATATCTGTACCAGAGTCCCGGTCCCATTCCTGTCACAGTCCAGTCATAGTCCTCGACCTCTCCTTCGGTATCAGTCCCGCCAGGCCAGAAGGCTATGGTCTCCTGTCTCGCCTCCTCGAGTTTCTCTCCGAGAAGGTTCCAGCGGATAAGGTCGTTCTTGCGAAGGAATTCACCCACGAACTCGAACGCCCTCTCATCCACTATGGCATCGAAGATATCGTTTTCTCCGGAAAGTCCGTTCACATATGCTTCGGCTTCAGACTCGTTGCCGGCATAGGCTCTCTTGCGCACCTCGAGCAGCCATTCCTTTGCATCCGCCTCGCTTCTCGCTCCGCCTTCGGAATCGTTGGCGATCTCGGCGGCCATCAGCAGTATATCCGAATACCTCATATATACAGGCTTGGCTCCGTCATCGTTAGTGTTGGTGAACGGATGGTCAACCATCCAGTCATACCTGTATTTTCCGAAATACCAGTTCATCAGACCTGCCGGCACCTGGACATCGTTGCCGTTCACGTCTTTCTGCCATTCATAGTTGACACAGCTGACATCCCTGCGGGTGTCGTGGTCTCCATACTTGTAGTAAAGCGTCGGCACCACTCCGACAGTGCCTCCCCTGTCGTTGGCAGTGAGGTTGCCTGCAGTATTTGCAGTGGCAGGGACAGCGAACGTATAGTTCCAGCGACCTCTGTTGTTGCCGAAAGGTATAACGAAGATAACTTCCTTGCCTGCCTCGAGGTCGAAATTGTTGAAGTCTCTCCAGAGCTGCTCGTAGCTCGGGTACAGATAGAGACCTGAATTCTGGATGACATCCTTCAGTGCTGCAAGAGCCTTCGGATACAGAACGGATTTCTGGAGTTCCGGATCGTCGGTAAGTCTGTTGCTTCCTCCGTTGCCGGTCCCCGCCTGACCTTCATCAGGTCTGTGCGCCCAGCCGGATGCCATCAGGCACAGACGGGCATAAAGTCCTTCGGCAAATGCCCTGCTTACTCTGTCGACTGTCATTGTCGCGGCAGACTGCCCCGGCCAAGGGAGATCCTCGAACACACTTTCGAGATCAGACAGAAGTCTCTTGTAGATCACATCCCTGTCCGACTTGTTGACATACATGGTTTCACTGTCGATCGGCTCGAACCTGGCAGGGACTTCCCCGTATGCCTTCATCAGTTCAGTGTAGAGGAAAGCCCTGGCGGTGATCGCCTCGGCACGGAGATACCTCATATCAGGATCTGTCAGGTCTGCGTACGTCTCAAGCCCACGTATGGCGAGGTTCGCACGTTCGATACCTATGACGAGGTTGTTGTACGGATTGCCGTTGGTATTGTCCATCTGGGTATTGGTAGTAGTGAAGTCATACTGCGCGATACCTGTGGTCCTCTCCTGATAAGTGGTGCTGTTGTAGCACTCTATATCGGTATTGAACCCGTACCAGGGCAGATAACGGTCCCTGTGGCTGTACTGCACGGTAAGTATCTCATAGATCGAGAGGACTCCCATCTCGGCAAGGCTGTAGTCAGAATAGACCTGTTCCTCGTTGAGGATGGATTCTGAACTTGTGGAAAGCCCGTCCTCGCAGGAAGTCAGGCCGAGCGCCGCCAGCATTCCTGCACCCAAGAATATATTGCGTATAAATTTCATAATGTCGGAATCGTTTATGATGTTCATTTCCCGGTCTGTCAGAATGTAATGTTAGCCCCTACCACAAAACCGATGCTCTTAGGGTAGGCCGAATAGTCGACTCCCGGTGTAAGAGGGGTTGCACGGCGTGTATCGACTTCCGGATCATATCCTGAATACTTTGTCAGGCAGAAGAGGTTGGTCCCTGTCACATAGAAACGGAGCCTCTGTATCTTCGCCTTGAGGGTGAGCTTCTGAGGAAGGGTGTAGCCTATGGTCGCAGACTGCAGACGGAGGAACGAGCCATCCTCCACGGCCCAGTCAGAGAATGTCCTCTGCTGGGTGAACGGAGCCCACATAGTGACGCCCTCGTTCATCTCTGCAAGACGTGATGCATCCGTGACAAGCTCTCCCGTAGACCAGTCGATATTTGTCCACCTCTTGTCCGTATCCATCATATCGAGAAGATTCCTTCTGTAGTATGATGCGGTCGAAGTGAATTCCACCTTGTTGGCATTGTAGATATCATTGCCGAACACATAGTTGAAATTGGCGGAGAAGTCGATACCGTAGAGATTTCCAGAAAGGCTGAATCCGCCTGTACCGATCGGAAGCGCGTTGCCAATGACGGTCTTGTCCTTGTCATCGATAGTTCCGCTGTTGTCGATATCCTTGATCTTCATTCCTCCCGGACGGAATCCTTCTGTCCCGAGACGGCCCGATGCATCTGCCACGCCCTCGACCGGATCCCAGGTCTGTGTCGCAGGATCGTATGTGAAATCATCCAGGGTGTACATTCCCTCGACCTGGAAACCGTACATATTCCCGAGAGGCTGTCCCACCTCGACTATATAGTCGGAACCGACTCCGGTCGATGACCATCTTGAAGCCGACGTGATGTTCGGCACATCTCCAAGACTGAGCACCCTGTTCTGGTTGAAGCTGATATTTCCGCTGAATGTAAGTCCGAAATTCTTCTTCTCCACGAGGACGAGATTCAGAGAGAGTTCCGCTCCGCGGTTGAGTACGGAACCCATATTCCTGTACTGGTAAGCATATCCGGACCCGGCTGTAGGGAACTGGATCAGAAGGTCTCTGGTCGTGTTGTGGTAGAGTTCGACAGAACCGTTGATCCTGCTGCGGAAGAAAGAGAAGTCGATACCTATGTTATGTGATAGCGTCGTCTCCCATGTGAGGTCCTCGTTTGCCATAATGGTGTCACCTCCATCAGTGACAGGGCGGAAAATGACAGTACCGTTGGAGAGGCGGTCACCCGTGCTGTACGGTTCATACATCAGGGAAGTCACATTCTGCGGAATGTTGTTGTTACCCGCCGTACCGAAGCTGTAGCGGAGCTTGAGGTTGTCGAGCCAGGAGGCTGCCCCCTTCATCCACTGTTCGTTGGATATGGTCCAGGATGCCGCGGCTGACGGGAAGATACCCCACTGATGTCCCTTGGCGAACTTCGAAGAGCCATCGGCACGGAGAGTGGCCGCCACTGAATACCTGCTGTCGAAATCATAGTTGACACGTCCGAAGAAAGAGAGGAGACGGTCATCCGGATAGTATCTGTTGGTGACGGTCGCCGCGTGGCCGAGAGTCATCATGCTCCACGCCTGCCGGGAGTTGAACGATACCGGGAATCCATCTACATTTGATGTGAGCTGGTTCTCCCTGGTGATGATAAGTTCCTGGCCGAGAAGCAGGTCTAGCTTGTGACGGTCATCCCTGATAACATCCTCGAAATTGTAGTTCAGGGTGTTGGTGTTACGTATCCTCTTCCTGTCGAGATCAGTATAGATGACAGCAGGCTGGTCATTATACCCTTCGCTGACACTGTTGGCCACATAATATGTTGTCAGGCCGTAGAACCTGTTGTTGACCTGGCTGTAGGTCTCGAGACCGCCTTCTACCTTGAGGTCGAGGTTGTCGATGATATGCCAGGTGACAGCCGCGTTGGTGTTCCAGCTCTGGCGTACCCTCATATTGTCATTGTCCCATACGGACTGTACAGGAGGTGCATTGTCTCCGTAGTCCTCTTCCATATCGGCACCTGTCGCCGTCACATCCAGAGGGATCGGGGCATACTGCACTGCGTGCTTCAGACGGCCGTTGCCAGTAGTGGTACCGCTGTCATTCATCGAATTGGAGCCCGACCCCATTATCTTCGTATAAGAATAACGTACATTGAGGTCGAATGTAAGCTGCCTGATCGGTTTATAACGGGTCTTGAAGCGGAGGTTGTCCCTGTGGTAGTCCGACCCGAGCATTATGGCCTTGTCATTGATGTGCGCATAGCTGGCTGTCCAGGTGACCTTGTCGGAACGTCCGGAGACCGTGAGGTTGTGGCTGAAAGTCTCGCCGGTGCGGCCGAACACCTGGTTGATCCAGTCGTTGCCCTGTACATCCTCATACAGATCCATATCGGAGAACGGGCCGAAGATGGCCGTGTAGTTCTCGTCAACCACATCCCTCAACGAGGCCAGCTCGTACTGTGACCTGACGAACTCATACGGATCCATAGGCTGTATGGCATCCTTGTTGGCTATCTTCTTCATACCGTAGTATGCATCATAGCTCACGGAAAGCTTGCCTGCCGCCCCAGACTTCGTTGTCACGAGCACCACTCCGTTGGCACCGCGGGATCCGTAGATCGCTGTCGAGAATGCATCCTTGAGCACATCGATCGACTGGATATCGGAAGCCGCGATATCGGATATGCTCTCCACAGGGAACCCGTCCACGATATAGAGCGGAGAGCTGTCCTGGGTGATGGAACCGGTACCACGGACACGTATCTTTATCTCGGCATCCGGGTCGCCTTCCGTGGTCGTCACCTGGACTCCCGCCATCTTTCCTGCGAGAGCCTCGCTGACCGTAGTCACAGGGACGGCGGCGATCGCATCTGAGCCGACAGATGTCACCGAGCCGAGGAGATCACGGCGTTTCACTGTGGCATAACCGATCACCACCGTCTCGTCAAGGAAATTTGTGTCCTCCTCAAGTGTAATGTTGACTGTAGTATTCTGGCCTATAAGAATCTCCTTTGTGGCCATACCGATACACGAAAATACGAGAGTCTTGCCTCTGGCATCCGGGATGTCGATAATGTATGCTCCATCCACATCCGTCGAAACTCCCAATGTAGTGCCATCTACAAATACCGAGACTCCCACGAGAGGATCTCCGTTCGCATCTGTGACGACACCCTTGATCTGCTGGGCATCCGCAAACGACATTGCAGCAAGGAACCCCAAGATCAAGAGAGAAATCCTGTACATCAGATTTTTCATATAAGATCTTTTTGGTTAAAATATTAGTTGTTATCAATTATAACTGTCAGTACGCCTTACTCTACGGAAGCCGGAAACGGCTTCAGACAATTATGTATTTGCGAAATTAGGACATTGCATCATAGCAATCTGTCAAAAATTGTCGCAATACTTGTATTTTTTAACAATCAGTCAAAGCATCACAATTTATCCCCGCAGAAGCCATATCCACCGTGTCCGGAAAGACACCGGGCTGGCCGCGTGCGGGGATTCATTGACCCGGAAATGCCGGGACAGGTCATTCAAGCGCTGTATAGGAACCGCCTTCAGCCTGGCCGGCCACGACGTCCCTTACCAGATAATGGAGATACATCTCGAAATCAGTGTAGCGTCCGTATATGTCGATCGTCTTTCCATCCGGATCGAGACCGCCATCAGTTCCGAACTGCGCCTCGAACCAGTCAGGGATTCCGTCATTGTCAGAATCAGCCTTGTCATTGGCCTCGTTCTCCTCGGAGGCTGAATATTCAGGCCATCCGCCTACATCCTCCTGCGAATCGATCATTCCTTTTGTGCTGCCGTTGCTTCCATCGCGGTAATAGTCACCGTTGACGGCATTGTCTGTCACCCTTACGTCCACTGCATCCCTCACAAGAGATGCCCCTGCATACTCCGTCACCGAAGTAAAGGCATTCTGTGCGGAATGGGTCGTGGTATAGCAGCTCCTGCTGTCATTGTAACGGATGGGGAACGGCACGGTCTCCAGCTCCGTGGAGCCGCCGTTCTTGTATACGACACCGGTGCCGGTGACACCCAGGCTGTTAAAATTGTCTTCAAGATACAGTTCAGGATAGGCATAGGCCTCCCCGTTGCTCTCCCTGTATGCATGGACATAATAGCGTCTGGATACGGATGCGGGACCGGCCTTGTAATAATTGCCGACTATATTGAAATGACCGTCCTCACCACCGTAAGTGACTTCATTGCCCCAGTTGTAGATGACATTGTTCCTGAAATCCACGTTGCCCCTGTGGGTCGCGACTTTGTTGTCATAGATTCCCGGATGGTCAATACGGGCGTTGCGGCTGTCATTGTGGGCCAGAAGGTTGTGATGGAAGGATGCATTGCGTCCGCCCCAGAGTCCTCCGTATCCGTGCGCCCCCTTGGAATGTACCGTCGTGTTGCGCAGCGCCTCCGAGATGATGCACCACTGCATCGTGAAATTGCGGTTTGCATAGAAAGATGCGCACTCATCTATCGACCAGGACATAGAACAATGGTCAAGGATTATATCCGAATGATATCTCCCCCAGATTGCATCGGAGCCGTCATCAAGACCGTTTCCCCGGTCACCGAGACGGAATCTCACAAACCTTATTATCACATTGTCGGCACTTACCTCGACAGTATTGTCCGCTATGCATATACCGGTTCCGGGGGCGGTCTGGCCAGCTATGGTGACATCCCCTTCTGTAATGTTCAGCCTGCTTTCAAGGCGGATTATCCCGGCCACGTCAAAGACAATGACCCTCGGGCCGCTTTCATTCAGGGCGGCACGGAGAGAGCCCTCTCCGCTGTCATCAAGTGTGGTCACATGTATTATCCTGCCTCCACGGCCTCCCGTCACATACATTCCACCGCCTTCGGCTCCCGGGAACGCGAGCACTTCCTTGTGCTCATCCTCGGCGGCAGGGATCATCATCGCCTCGTACGCCCCTTCTACCGGATCCGGATCAGGGTCCTCAGACTCCCCGCCTTCAGCCGTCACAGGCTCCGATGACACGAACTCCGAATATTCCTTTCCGGCGACAGCCCTCACTTTACAGGTATAGGACACACCTGCCTCCAGTTCATTGAAGACGGCAGTCGTCTCCGTCACGTATTTGACTTCGACCGTCTTGTCATCCTCTGTCGTCACAAGCCTTGCGGTGTACTGCTCGGCATCAGCTGTCCCATCCCATACGAAAGTCAGGGAATTTCCTGCATTGGCGGTACATCTGACATTTTCCGGAGCAGGCATTACAAGGCCAGTCTCCGGTTCGTGCTCCTGACAGGCCGGAAGCAGCAAGGCGGCTCCGGCCATTATAATGATGATTCTTTTCATACTATGTTTCTGTTTAATGTATATTCTTTTATGTATCAGATCCTTCACTCCGCCATGTCAAAGCACATCGTTCTCGGAATCGATGATGCCCGGAATCCCCGTGACAGACCCGCTGAAAGTCACAGTCCCTTTCCTGCATTCCTTCACTATCCTGCTGTCGACCGCATCCCTTTTCTTCGATGCTCCGGCATCCTTGAGTATTTTCTTGTACTCGCTGTCTATCGGTTTCACCTCCACCGGGACCCGGCACTGGAACGGAGCCTTGGCCGACACTGTCATATAAAGCTGGTAATTGAACTCGATCTTCTTCATATCCGGTTTCCTGCCAAGATAATTGCCTTCCATGGCAGGGATAAAATCATAATAATTACCGGCGATATAATATGAACCGGGTATCAACGATGTCTCCCTGGATGTAGAGATCTCTATATATCTTCCATCAAGGTTCTTCGTTCCCTTCCCTGTCCTGAAAAGATTGCCTGCGACATTGAACCAGCCTTCCTCTCCTCCATAGATGGCCTTCATTCCCCAGTTGTAGACGATGTTGTTGACGAATTCGACAGTCCCCCTTCGGAAAAGAAGGTCGTCTCCCTCGTAGAGGGCAGGATGGTCGAATCTCGGATTGCGGCTGTTGTTGTGGGCGAGGAGATTGTGATGGAAGGAGACGTTGCGGCCTCCCCATATCCCGCCATAGCCGTGCTGCCCCTTATGGTGGATGGAACTGTTGAGCGCCTCGGAGATAATGCACCACTGCACGGTCGAATTGCTGTTGGCGTAGAACGAGGCATTCTCGTCAGTGGCCCAGCTGATGGAGCAATGGTCTATGATGACGTTGTCGGAATGACGGGCCCCTAGGGCATCGTTCTCGTCCTTGGATTCCGATCCCATCCTGAATCTCAGATATCTGATGATCACATGGTCGGTATTGATATACACTCCGTGATCTCTGATGGTTATGCCATCTCCCGGAGCCGTCTGACCGAGTATGGATATGTACGGATCCTCTATTTTCAAGGTTCTGTCAAGATGAATGTCCCCGCCCACAGCGAACTCGATGATTCTCGGACCCTCCTGCTCCACAGCCCAGCGCAGGGAGCCTTCTTCTCCGGTGTCCTCCAGGGTGGTGACTTTGTAGACCTTGCCGCCTTTACCTCCTCTGGAATACATTCCTCCTCCTGCGGCGCCGCTGAATGCAGGTTCACGGGAGATCTTCTCTTTCAACACCTCTCCGTTCCGGACAGTCAGCCCATCGTATATGTAATCGATATTGTTCAGAGCCTCGTATTCGAGCGATGCCCAGATGAACGGGCCTACACCCTTGCAGTCATTGTCTATGACTGGCTCGCTCAGGTAGTATGCATAGTCACCCGCCCTGTTCTGCCTGCCGCCGAGCCCTCCGACAGAACAGCAGGAAGTCAGGGAGACCGTCCCGTCCGGGTTTTCCCGGATGAATGTCTTGACCAGTCTGTCGTAGAGATCCAAGGCATAGTCACGCCATTCTGCAGAAAGATAACGGCACCTCACCCCCTTGAGAACAGCATAAGTGAACATTGCGGAACAGGTGGACTCCAGATAGTTGCCTTCCCTGCCGGGGCAGTCGAGCACCTGGTACCACATCCCGGTCTCGGGATCGGCATATTTCTTCACCGATGTCAGCAGATATTCCAGCTGGGAGATGAGAGTCTTCCGCCCCGGATCCTTTTCCGGAAGATAGTCGAGCACATCTACAAGAGCCGCTGCATACCAGCCGTCCGCCCTGCCCCAGGCGTGGTCGGACTGACCTGTCGAAGGATCAGCCCAGAACATTTTACGGGACTCATCCCAGGCATGACGGAAAAGACCGGTCTCCGGGTCGCGGGTATTGCGGGCAGCCTCGACAAACTGGTGCACTATATCCCTGTAGAGGGAGTCCCTGTCCTCCCCGGGACCGAATCGCCGGGCATACTGGGTATAGAACGGAAGAGCCATATACAGTCCGTCAAGCCATACCTGGTGAGGGTATATCTGCTTGTGCCAGAACTCTCCGCTCTCTGTACGCGGCTGGGTGTCAAGCTGCCTGCGGATCTCGCGCAGCACACGCCTGTATTTCTGGTCCCCTGTCATAAAGTACAGGTCAAAATATATCCTCGCCGGACATATATGGTCCAGATTGTAGTTTTCAAGCTTGTAGCCATACACCTTCCCCTCATCGGTAGCCATCGTGTCCGCCCAGTCACGTACATAGTCCACTGCATACGGAAGATCGTAACGATGCGCCACATCGAGGAAAGATTTCAGTTCCAGTCCGGTCGTATAGTTCCACTTCCTGTCTCCCTGACGGCCATCCAGCCAAGTGGCATCCGGATTGCGGAGCATCTCGCTCATCATCATCTTCACTGAATACGGACGTATGTCATTGAAGAAAGCGTATTCTTCCGCCGACATGGCCAGCCCCGGTAAAACGGCTGCCACCGCCAATAGTAAAAACCTTTTCATTATGTGTTGCATATCTTTATATTCTTTTCTATATCGTTATGTTCCAGATCCTTCACTCCGCCTCCGGCTCCGTCTATGGTGACAAGGGAGGCTCCGTCTATAATGACAGGGGAGGTCCGTTATGCTGACTGGTCAGTCCTGTGCTCCTTTATATAGTCTGCAGGGGACACCCCGAAGCGCTTCTTGAAGGTCCTGGAGAAATATCCGGGATCAGAGAAGCCGACATTATACGAAGTCTCCGACACCGAATACTGCCCGCTCTGAAGGTAATACACCGCCTTCTCCAGACGGAACTCCTGTATGAGCTCCACCGGGGATTTCCCTGTAAGCCCCTTGATCTTGTTGTACATCGACGTTCTGCCCATACCAACGTAAGCTGCCAGCTGGTCGACTGTTATGTCCGAATCCGACACATTGTCTTCCAGCCACTTGTGCACCTTGGCTATAAGTTCCTCATCCCTGTCCGTAATGACCACCTCTGCCGGGGCGAGATTTACCTTCGATGCCCTTCCCCTGTCGTCTTTCGCCGGGACTGACGCCATATCGGCTATTATCCTCCGCCTGCTCTCGAGAAGATTGTCTATCCTCGCGACCAGCAGCTCCATAGTGAACGGCTTGGTCATATATCCGTCAGCCCCGTACTTCATCGCTTTCAGATGTGTATCCGATTCGTGCTTCGCCGTGAACATTATTATCGGGATATGACTGGTGTTGAAGTCATTCCTGATATGGTTGATGAGCTCTATGCCATCCATTTCGGGCATCATAAGGTCTGTCACTATCATATCCGGCATCCACGAGTCCGTCATCAGCTGCAGAGCCTCCCTGCCGTTGGCGGCATCCTTCACTTCGAACCTGTTGACCAGATTGTTGTACATATAGACCCTGAGTTCTGCATTGTCCTCGACAATCAGCACTTTCACCGCACCCGCCGGATATGTAGGAGCGACCTTGAATTTGCTCAGGCCGTAGGATTCCGGTTCAGGTGACGATGAATTGGCTTCAATGAATTCCGCCGTCTCGTTCGAGAAGCGGTCCCTGTCCACAGGAAGCCGGACATAGAATTCGGACCCGCCTCCTTTCTCGCTCTCCACCCAGATCCGTCCTCCGTGCATATCCGTGATCTCCTTGCAGAACGAAAGGCCTATCCCGCTGCTGCCCATACCCTTGAACGCCTCGGACGAAGCCTGGATGAAAGGCTCGAATATCGCCTTCTGTTTCTCTTTCGGAACTCCTATACCGTTGTCCTTCACCATAATGGTGAATTCGGAATCCCCTTCCCTGTAATAGACCGCCGCCTCGATCCTGCCTCCATCTGCAGTATATTTGAATGCATTCGACAGGAGATTGTAGATGAGAGCCTCCAGACGCATCTCATCCCCCCATATCATCAGGCTGTCGACAGAATGTGTCAGACGCAGCTCGATCTGCCTTTCCGCAGACATATCCTTGAAATCATCATATACGCGTCTCAGCAGGTCCACTATGTCGATCTGGCTCACTTTCAGGCGGATCTTTCCGCTCACTATCCGTCTTATGTCCAGAAGCTGGTTCACAAGCGTCATCATCCTCTTGGCGTTCTTGTAGACCATATTGACGCTGTACTCGTTCCTGTCGCCCTTGGGAGTGTTCCTGCTCACTTCATCTATTCCTCCGAGTATAAGCGTCAGCGGGGTCCTGAGCTCATGGGAAATGTTTGTGAAGAACCTGACCTTCACATCATTGAGATCCTGCTCCATCTTTATCCCGTTGCGCAGGCGGACAGAGGTTGTGAACATCCTCAGAAGAATCGCCACAAGCGATATGGCGATTATGACATAGAAGATCCTTGCAGGGACGGAGTTCCATACTGAAGGACGTATGCGAATGTCGATACTGGCAGTCTCGACCGAGGATGTCCCTTCATACGGAGTCGCAGATACGACAAAGGTATATCTACCGGGCGGGATTCTGGAATAGGTCACACTCCGGCTGTCTGAATTGGTTATCCAGTCCTTGTCATATCCGGAAAGTCTGTATGAATAGTTCATCTGCCCTCTCTGGCGGAAATTGAGGGAGGCGAAATCTATACGGAAGAAAGAATAGTCGTGCGGGATGTCGACCCTCTCCCCGGCCATAGGCACCCTCCTGTCATTGACACTCACGCCGGAGATGACCAGCCTGCTGTCTTCCGGAGCATATCTGAACGAACGTGGATCTATCCTATAGACATTGTCCAGTGTGCCGAAAAGCAGGGTGCCATCCGGCAGGGCCGTACATGTCGCCTCGCTGAATGTCGTCGGCGTGATTCCATCATATCTCGTATAGTTGACGATGGCTCCGCTGCTGCTGTCTATCCTCGACAGCCCCCTCTCCGTGGCCAGCCAGATGTCCGAATCCCCGTCCACCGCGCCGGACAGTACGATATTGCTTGACAGCCCCTGCTCCGTACTGATGATGTCGAACCTCGCCCGGCCGGAACTGTCGAAGAATATCCTGTTGAGCCCGCCGCCGAATGTACAGAGGTAAGTGTCGCCGCAATTGTCCGGGAAGATATAGATAATGTCATTGTTGCCTATGGAATGTATGTCTCCCGGAATCTTCCTTGTGGAATGGAAGACGGTCGTCTCGGGATTCTCCGCCGGATCGAACCACAGCAGCCCTCCGACTGTCGCCACCAGCATCCTTCCATCATCCATACAGTGAAGATAGCGCACCCTGTCACCGTATTCCACAGGATATCCCGGAAAACTGTTGTACATATTGAGGAATTCATCTTCATCCGGATTCCTGAGCATTGACAGCCCTCCCCCGAACGTGCCGACCCATATCTTGCCATCACTGTCCTGTTCGATCGAGTATACATCATTGGAACTCAGGGATGAACTCCTTGCCGGACTGTGCCTGTATCTCGTGATGCCGAATCTGTTCCCTTCCGGGACGAGCCTCACAAGTCCGTCTCCCTTGGTTCCCAGCCATATACAGCCGCTCTCATCTTCAAAGATGGTATATATCACGCCGAAATCGCCCGGCACCCGCCGGCAGTCCGTCATATCGGAAGAATATATGAAAAGTTCACGGCTCTTGGTGGCCACCCACACGTTCCCGTCGCTGTCCCGCATTATCGCCCTGACTTCCGATGCCGCCAGGCTGTCATCAGAGCGTGCCGGAGGTACGATAACATCCACTTTAGGAGAGATCACCGTCACCCGCTCCAGCCCTCTCTGGGCGGTGGACATCCAGAGCACTCCCGACCTGTCCACCTCGAAACATGCCACTCCGTTCATAAACCTGCAGTCAGGCTGGCTCTTCACGTTGTTCAGAGGCACCACCATATCATTCTCCCTGTCATACCAGCCGAAACCGTAATTGTTCATCTTGATCCAGGTGGTCCCGCCATGCTCCACGACTCGTGCGAGAGAATCGGCATAATATGACATGACATTCCGCGGATGCTCGTATCTGCGGAACCTGTCTTTCTCCGGATTGTATGAAAATATTCCCGTACGGTCGGTGGCTATCCACAGCAGTCCGCCGCTGTCAGGAAAAAGATACCGCACCCTGCCCATATCATATCTTCTGGCAGTGAGCTGCATAGAAAGGGTATCCAGACGCGCGACCGTCCCGGAGCGGAATCCGAGATAGAGGCTTCTGTTCTCCCCGCTTCCTGTCACCGTCATTGCCGTGAGCTCCCCCGTGCTGTCTGTATCAAGATCTATTCTCGGAAGAAGTCCCTTCTCCCTGTCGATCACCACGATCTCATCCGGGCCGGCGAAATAGAGCCGTCCTCCGAACTCGCAGAAAGACTCGACCGACCTCACACGCGACACCAGTACAGGATCCCCATCCCCGACCGCGGCAAGCCCGAGCTCCGATGCGACATATACAGTGCCATCCGAGGCCTCATAGATATGTCTTATGTCCGTCCCTATCGAACTTGTGATTCCGGATGGGATACGTCTCACCTCCAGATCCGGGGAGATACAGTAGAAGCCGGCTCCGGGGACCGCGATCCAGGCATTGCCTTGCCGGTCACTGTGGAAACAGGTCACTTTAAGATTCGCCCCGGAAAAGCCCTCCAGTTCATCCGGGATGGCCACGAATCTCTCCGCCTCCGGATCGAACCGGTACAGCCTGTAGTCGTATGTCCTGAGCCACAGATATCCCCGGACATCCTCATCAAGCGACAGCATCCTGTTGTGCGTCAGATTGGTGAAATCCCCGGGAAGCATTATATAGTTGACAAAGGTGTTGCCATCGAACCGGCTCAGGCCGTACCAGGTGCAGACCCATATATACCCTTTCGCATCCTGGTGGATCTCGGCTATGGAATTATGCGGCAGACCGTCATCCGTGGAATAATGCTCGAATACATAGTCAAACCTGGCGGTCTCCGCCCTGGAGTCCGTCCCGGAAAGCACAAGCAATGCGACAAATATTATATACGGTATATATCTCATATATGCTCCAGATCCTTCACTTCGTCTATGTCGACCGGATCCGGGATTCTGTTTCAGATCCTTCACTTCGTTCAGGATGACAATACACTGTCCTTCCGAGCACAGGTACACTGTCATTCCGAATGCAAGTACATTGTCATTCCGAGCACAGGTACACTGTCATTCCGAACGCAAGTACATTGTCATTCTGAGCGAAAGCGAAGAATCCGGTAAAGTTAAAAATATAAAATTAATAAAAAACCGTCAAACATCATCCTCCGCCACACAGTTTCATCAGAACAGCCTGTCCCGGAAGAACCATTCCACCGGCACCGACACCCCGTTCCTGTCAATTTCGCTCCCCGCATCGAGCACTTTTGCAGGGACATATTCTCCGATATCCTTCTTCCTGAGCCGATGGCTCCATTTCACTCTGTCCTCCGGTGCGGCACCGGGTCCTTCAGAACCATATTCTGCATAGAACGCAGTCATATGCGCGTATTCCTTGTTCCAGTCGTGCCAGCCTTCAGGCCTGATATGCGCCCCCATCCTGCAGCCGATGAACACAGTCCTGGCGTACGGTCTCCACGGCCGTCCGAGATACACCTCCGTCACCCCGTCCGCCGCTATCAGGTCGCACCCGTTGAAGACATAGCCGAATCTCTCCCCTTCAGGAGTGGACGCAGCCGTGACATAGCTGTCCTTCTTGCTCATTATGGTGCAGTTCTCGAACCAGGCTGTAGATGCCCCGAAGATAAAGTCTGTCGTCCCTTCTATCCAGCAGTTCCTGAAATAATGATGCTGCCCCTTGCCGTAGGTATATATGGTGTCCTGATTGGCTATGAACCGGCATCCGAGGAACGCCACCCTGTCTGCATCTATCAGCACCGCACAGGCCTGCGCTATGTCTTTCCCTTCTCCTGCCGTGTTCTCGAACGTGATATTCTCTGCCAGGAAATCATCCCCGTACAGGAACACGGATGGGGTCGCGGAAGTACCCATCGGATTGCCGTGAAGATCAGGCTTCAATGCATAGTCGTCCCAGGATATCACTGTAGTGCGGGCATCATCTCCGCTCAGATGAATCTTCTGCCTGTCAGCAGGAACGGTCACCTTCTCTCTGTAGACACCGGGCCTGATATGGACTGTCGTCGCGACCTTGCTGTAATACGGGACTGCATCAACGGCATCCTGGACCGTGAAGAAATCCCCGGATCCATCCTTGGCCACTACAATATCGTATTCCCTGACATGCGAAGACAGTTCCGGAACCGCAGCCGTAATCGCCGGCAGCAGCAGTTCGACAATACGGCGCGCTCCTGCAGCGTTGGTATGCGTATTGTCGACCTTCCCGTCCGGATGTCTCGGGTTCGTACCTTCCGGAATCCACATATAATATTTCCGTGATGCCTCATCCCCGACCGACATCAGCCACTTCTGTGTGATTTCATTGGCATCAATGAACGGCACGCCGAATTTTTCCGCGACTTTTCTCGCCGCTTCCGGATAGTCTCCGTGGCAGTCCCGTTTCAGATTCCCTCCGGCATCGAACCATCTGCGGGAGACCGGCGAGAAGACCACAGGTTTCGCTCCGACCGACAAGGCATAGCCGACAAACATCTCAAGATTGTCAGTATAAAGCCCGTATGCCGGAGCATAACGCTCAGGGTCATCTTCCTTGGAATCATTGTGACCGAACTGGATGAACAGGTAATCCCCGGCCTTCAGATCCGCCTTCACCATATCCCACAGTCCGCGGCTTATGAAACTCTTGGTACTCCGCCCGTTCTGCGCATAGTTGACTACAGTGACACAGGTGTCGAGATGAGACGGGAGCCTCTGCCCCCAACCCCTTTCCGGATTCTGCCTTGACAGATCCTTGTCCGCCATAGTGGAATCGCCCATCAGGCGCAGGACTATCTTTCCGCAGTCTTCAGACTCCGCCCGGCGGCACAGACACTCTTCCGGGTCTGCCGCGAAGGCCGTACACACAGGAAAAGACAGCATCGCAGCCACAGCCGCAGTGACAATATTGGATATCACACGCATATTCACGTTATCTTATATCTATTTCATCCGAATTATGTCTGAAAATGGAGAAATCTTCAGCTCCGGAATCTCCTGTACAGCCATCCAGAACCACATTGCCGCTGTTGGCGAACAGATAGGCCGGTCCATCATCCTGAGAGATATGCACGTTCTTCATATGCACCCTGTCAGAATACCGTATGTCGGCACCGCTGTCCGACACTATCATACAGTCTTCAAGAGAGATACCGGTTATCGGCTTCTCGGGGATGCCGTTGAAATACATCGCCCTTCCTGCCCCTCTGCACACGATATCCCTGATATGGATGTCCCTGAACTCCGGAGTCGTCTCGTCTGCAGGGACATATGCTATGTCATAAGGAGCAGCGCCATCTTCCGCGGCCTCGAGCGCAGACTTGCCTCCGTAATGGAGGTCGAAAAGCAGAGGCTCGGCCGGAATGTCCTTCATCACTATGTCACTGATATGGATATTCTCTACGACCCCGCCCCTGCCGCGGCAGCTCTTGAAGCGCAGACCCACATCAGTGCCGAGGAAACGGCAGTCAGAGACGGATATGTTACGGACATCGCCGGACATCTCGCTGCCCACTACAAAACCGCCGTGTCCGTGGAACACGATACAGTTGTGGACAATGAGATTTCTGCACGGCCTCGCCCTCAGGCGTCCGTCCTCATCCTTGCCGGACTTGATGCAGATGGCATCATCCCCTACATCGAAATTCGAATCGACAAGAAGCACATTCTCGCAGGAATCGATGTCTATGCCGTCACCGTTCTGAGAATACCATGGATTGCGGACAGTCACATTCTTGATTATCACATTCCTGCAGAGGAGAGGATGGAGATTCCAGCACGGCGAATTCTGGAAAAGGCAGTCTTCCAGAAGGACGTTCTCGCACTCGGTGAACTCCAGCAGCACAGGGCGCAGATAGGTCTTGACCGACTCCCAGTCCTCCTCCGTCTCCATTCCCTGAGGCACATTGAAGGCATCGCTCACAAGTGAGCCGCGAAAAGATGAAGAATCAGGATACCACACATTTCCCGCGGCATCGGTGAACCCTCCCCCGGCAAGGAGTTCCTTCCATTGTCCGGAAGTCATCTTCGAACGCTTCACCTGCCTCCAGGAATCTCCGTTCCCATCGATCGTCCCTCCTCCGGTCACAGATATGTTCTTCGCTCCGACAGCATTTATCGGAGCTATGCACCGCCTTGTGTCAAGACCTTCGAACACTGTCTCCACTATCGGATAGAGATCCCTGTCAGTGGAGAACAGCAGCACGGCATCCTCCTCGACATGCAGGTCTATGTTGTCCTTGAGAGTGACAGGGCCTGTCAGCCAGATTCCCTGAGGGACCACGAGATGCCCGCCTCCCCGTGAGGCGAGGTGGTCGATGGCCTCCGCGAAAGCATCCGAATTGAGAGTCACCCCATCCCCCACGCCTCCGAAGTCGGTTATGCAGACTTCATAGGATGGGATCACAGGTCTGGCGACCTTCTCCATTTCAAAAGGGAGGTTATCATAAAGATACGAGAATTCATAATCCCGGTCTGACAGGGCGCCGGATCCCGTACAGCAGACAGCAGACAATATGGTCACGGCAGCTGATATGACTGACAGTGCCACTGGTTTTCGGTTCAGCATAATTATATATGGTTGTTCAGACTGCAAAATTATAAAGATTAAGCACCGGCGGTTAGTAATTTTTGACACAAAACCTTGAAATTTTATCATACCTTTGCCCTCCTATGAAAATCTGCAGGCAATACTTTCCGGAGAATGCTTTCAAGGCAGCATCGGCAGCGTGCCGGCTCCTGGCGATGGCACTATGCATGCTGGCAGCCGCATCTCTGTCCCTTTCCGCCAGGACATCGGCCGGAACCGACAGTCTGGCGGTCGCGACAGTGCTGGCGGACAGGACACAACGGACTGCCCCATCTGACAGCATATCCGGGGAAAGGCTGGAATCCGCACAGAATGTGGCCGATGCGATACGTGTCTTCGGTGGCATACAGCTGAAGGACTATGGCGGAGTCGGAGGACTCAAGACGGTCAATGTCAGGAGTATGGGCAGCGAGCACACCGGAGTATTCATAGATGGCATCCAGATCGGGAATGCACAGAACGCCCAGGTGGATCTCGGCAGATTCTCTACTGAAGATCTCGCCTCCATCAGCCTCTGCAGCGGGCTTAATGAAGGAGTGCTGCTCAGCGCAAAGGAATATTCTTCGGGAGCGTCCGTATATCTGCATACCGCCAGACCGGATTTCTCTGATGGACGCAGTTTCCACGGCAAGGTCCGTATCAGAGGTGGATCCTTCGGGACCGTCTCCCCCTACATACGGTGGGAACAGAGACTCGGCAGAAAGATCAGTGCATCAGCCAGCATAGAATATCTGGGGGCGGACGGCAGATATATGTTCAGATGCAGGAAAGAGGCAGTGACGGCAGACGGGATACAGACCGGATACGACACCACAATGGTCCGCAGCAACAGCGACATACACGCGCTGAGGGCTCAGGCGGACATATACGGTCCGATCACCGGAGGGGAATGGTCGGTAAAGGCATATTTCTACGGATCGGGAAGAGGGCTTCCCGGAGCCGTCGTCCGACATCCGGAACAGCTTTCAACGGCAAGCGACAGGCAGGAAGACCGCAATATCTTCATCCAGGGCAGAATGCGCAGGAATGCAGGCCGGAAATGTACTTTCATGCTGCGATGGAGGTACGCCAACGACTGGATGCGCTTTCACAATGATCCATCCAGAGATCCTTCAGCGATGCCTGTCGATGACTCGTATCTGCAGCAGGAGGCATACATATCGATATCCGGCTATGTACGGCTGTTCCCCTGGTGGAAAGTCTCCATCGCCGCCGATGCACAGTTCAACTCGCTCGACTCGGACAAGAGAGATTCTGTCTATCCGCGCAGAGGTGCCTTCTGGGGAGCCGCGTTCACCGGATTTGCCCTGAAAAGGCTTACAGTGACAGCAGGAGCCGTATACAACCTTACGGCAGACTACTGGAATATGTCCGGACAGGAGACCGGCGTCGCCCCTGACAGCAGATGCAGGGATTTCCGCAATGTGGTCTCCCCCGCCATGACTTTCAGATACACTCCTTTCGGCAGCCGGCTGCTGGGTATAGGAGGATTCGTCCGGAGGTCATACCGGATGCCGACGTTCAATGACCTGTATTACGTTGATTTCGGCAATGTGTCACTGCGCCCTGAGGACGCCATGCAATACGACCTCCGTCTGGACTGTACGCTGAACCCTGCAGCGGGCTGGACACTGTCAGCCAAGGCGGAAGGATACTACTATAATATAAAGGACAAGATTGTCGCCGTACCGACATCCAGCCAGTTCCGCTGGACGATGTACAATATCGGGCATTCACATATCACCGGAGCGGAAGGACTCATCAGCTGGGAATACCGTACGGATGACGGGACCGCGGACGCAGCCTGGAGAGACATTTCCGGCCATCGCACAAGGAAGGGAGGGCTGACTGCAGGGATGACAGCCAGATACACATTCCAGAGGGCGATGGATGTATCCCGGCCAGGGACATCAACATACGGGGGACAGATTCCCTACATCCCCCGGCACAGCGGGTCGGTCACCGCATCAGTCGCGTGGAAGGGCTGGCGGGCAGACTATTCCTTCATTTATACAGGCATAAGGTATTCATCCTCGGCCAACCTCGTATCGACCCTTATGCAGCCGTGGACGACACACGACATCACCTTATCCAGGAAATTCGGCACAGGCCTGACTTTCCGTCTGACAGTCAACAACATTCTCAACCGGCAGTACGAGATCGTCCCGGGCTATCCCATGCCGCGTTGCAATTTTCTCGTTTCTGCCGAATACGCTTTCTGACCCGGAACGGGCATTCATTGCGCCCGGACTGCGCCCTGATGGCAGAAGACAGCCATGTTCTCGATAATTTTTCTTAACTTTGGCAGCTTTTCAGGCCCGGATACATTTTCCCGGGATACACAGACATTATGAAAATGAAAAAGATCATTACAGCGACATTGCTCTCCGCCGGCATAACTGCCGGCTGCTCGGACATCGGACGGGACAGTCTGCCGGACATACCTCCGGCAGGATCCGACAGACTGTATATCCTCAATGAAGGGAAGATGGGGATGAACAATGCATCGATAGACTTCTACGACTTTGCAGATGGATCATATACATCCGACGCGTTCCCTGCCGCCAATCCGGATGTGGCTCTCGAACTGGGAGACACCGGCAACGACATCGGCATCTATGACGGAAAGCTGTGGGTGGTCCTCAACGGTTCAGACCTTGTGGAAGTGATGGATGCCATCACTATGGAACATATAGGGACAGTCGACATCCCTTCAGGAAGAGACATTACATTCAGCGGAGGCTGCGCATATATCACATCCTGGGCTGGAGCATACTATGGAGGCGAGCTTCGCAATGGTGCCGTCTACAGGGTGGATACGGATGATCTTTCAATATCCGGATCGGTGGACGTAGGCTACCAGCCGGAAGGAATCGCCGCAGTGGACGGGAAGATATATGTCGCCAATTCAGGAGGAGTCACCGACGGATATGACAACAGGCTGAGCATAATCGATGAAAAGAGTTTCACGCTGGAACGGAATGTAGAGATAGCGGTGAATATATGCGACATTGTATCCGATGGAAACGGAAGGCTGTGGATAAGTTCCCCTGGAGATTATTATTCCGTGCATTCCGGCATCCATATATTCGACACTGCGACAGGCAGCATACTTGCGCCGCCTGACTGGCTCGATGATGTAAGGGTCTCATCGATGTGTTCTTCCGGAAGCCATATATGGGTGATAGGGAACGAGAACGAATGGGACTATACCCCTGGAAGCGGCAGATACATTATCTATAATATAGATACGGAGGAAATGTCCATTGCAAGGACAGAACTGGCAGAGACCGGTGCTGCAGCAGCTGAAGTACCGTACGGCATCTGGGTGTCGGCAGACGGGGACAGCATATTCATTTCGGATTCCGGAGACTACATCAATCCAGGGACCATATTCGCGCTTGACAGGGAGCTGTCCCTCACAGGGAGATTCTCCGCAGGAGTCAACCCTGGACATTTCGCCTTTCTTTCAATGTGACCGGCAGCCGGAACAGTGACTTTGACATTCAAGAAACCGCAGGATATGAGAAAAATCGACATAAGCACCTGGGGCAGGAGACAGCAGTGGGAACATTTCAGCAGAATCGAATTCCCTTTCTATCACGTGAGCTTCTATATTGATGTGACACAGGCATACAGCTTTGCCAAGCTGCACGGGGTCTCGTTCTATTATACAATGTGCTACCTTGTCTCCTCGACGATGAACGACATAGACAATTTCAGGTACAGGATTCACAGCGATGGGGTCTATCTGCTGGACAGATGCCATCCAAGCTTCACTGTCCTGCAGCCGGGATGTACAGAGTTCCAGATAATGAACTGCCGTATGGACGGGTCGGTCGAGGAGTTCTGCTCCCGGGCCGCCTCCATCTGGGAGGAGATCTGCGCAAAAGGTCCTGAAGCAAGGGAATTCTTCTGTGGAGACACGGACATCCCGGAAGAAGAATGCTACTTCCTGTCCTGTCTGCCGTGGATCGATGCGACCGGGATGTGCAGCGAAAGATCTCTTGATGCTTCCGATTCCGTACCCCGCGTATCCTGGGGCAGATACACAAGAATGGACAGGGGGGATGACTACACACCGAGACTGAAGGACTGGCTCGGACTCACAGGGCAGGAACATCCTGTCAGGCAGGGAAGGAGGCTATGGATAAATATGACCGTCGATGTGAACCACCGTCTCGTGGATGGCTACCATATCGGACTGTTCGCGACCCTGCTGCAGGACACGATCGACAGGCTGTAATATCGCTCCCTGCCACAGAGACCGGTTTCCGTGGCGGGGGCATCCTACCACTTGGTATAAGGGCATTCTGAAAGCATCGAATTGTAATATCTCCGGTCCCCGGTGACTTCCTTCCCGAGCCAGGCCGGCCGGAGGAACTCTTCATCCTCGCTGCCAAGCTCTATCTCCGCCATCACCAGACCTGCATTGTCCCCGTGGAACTCATCCACCTCCCATTTCCTTCCTGTACACCCAATGGCACCACCCCCGCCGGACTGCGGGACAGGACCGGAAAGATCTTCATCAATATGCACCGGCACAATATATCTTGTCTTGTCAATAGTACCGCCCTGGCATAGAGACAGCAGGCTCCGGGCATCAGCCACCGGGATCTCCGTCTCCCATTCAAGACGGCTCAGCCCGCTGTCCGAGCTCCGCCCCTTGATCGTAAGATATGCCCTGTCATCCGCAATCCTGACCCTGACGGTCCGCCCGCTCTCCCTGCAGATATAACCCTGTACAAGATGATGCGACTCCGATGCTTCCGACCTGAAGCCGTCATCCTTCACCAGGAACTTTCTCTCTATCTCTACACCTGTCATTTTTCCACTATTATTTATATTGTCATGCCTGCCGTATGACAGCCGGCATATCCATACTGCTGTATGACGAGGAATTGCTCCCGGAAGCGCTACATCAGATAGGCAGAGGCATCGATCCCCGCCGCGAAAGCCGCCCGCAGTTCGGAAGACGAAATGTCCACCATCGGAGCATTCTCCATCAGCGTTATCTTATAAATGCCATTGTCCGGACAGGCACTGTCGGCAGCCGGTCCTGCAGCCGGAGCCTGCACCGCCGGCCTTACGCATTCCGACATCAGATCCGCCCTGGTCATACCCATATCATAGCCCTGACGCGGATAGACCGCCACTCCGTAATCCGAAAGGATTCTCCCGTAGTCCTTCCACCGGCGGATATCTGCCAGATTGTCAGCCCCGAGCACAAAAGTGAACGAGTTGCCCGGCTCCCTCTCTGCAATGGCATCAAGCGTTCTTATGGTATACTGAGGCGCAGGCATTCCCAGCTCTATGTCATCCACCATGACTTTCAGTTCCGGATGTCTCGCTACAGCCGCGACCGCAGCCTCATATCTTTCGCGTCCCGTGTCGGCGCTCACCGTATCTTTTATCGGGTTCTTCGGCGAAACCACAAGATACACCATATCGAATCCCATATCCTCGGTCAGGTAGCGCATTATCGCCAGATGCCCGATGTGAAGAGGGTTGAATGACCCCGCATATACCGCTATTCTCATATATCCTTCCGTATCAGATTCTTCGCTTCGCTCAGAATGACAATCTCAGAATGACAATCACTACCGGGCGATGAAGTCCGCCACCACCTTCTCCGCCTCTGCAAAAGCCTTCTGAAGGTCGTCATTGACAAGCACATAGTCGAACTTCCCTCTCGCGAATTCCGTCTCCTCCTCCGCCTTGGCCACACGTCTGTCTATCGCCTCCGGGGAATCAGTCCCCCTGCCCTCGAGCCTCCTGCGCAGCTCCTCCACAGAAGGAGCCTTGATGAATATGGAGAACGCCTTGTCGCCGAATATCCTCTTCACATTCACTCCTCCCTTGACATCTATGTCAAAGACGATCACATGCCCCTTGGCCCATATCCTCTCGACCTCCGATTTCAAAGTTCCGTAGAAAGAGCCGGGATAGACCTCCTCATATTCCACAAAACTGTCTTCCGCGATAAGATCCCTGAACTCTTTCTCCGAGAAAAAATAATATTCCACCCCGTTTCTCTCGCTTCCGCGCGGAGCCCTGGATGTCGCTGAAATGGAGAACTCCATCTCCGGATGCAGCTTCAGTATATGGTTCACGACCGTGCTCTTGCCGGCTCCGGAAGGAGCGGAGAATATAATCACCTTATTCATAATCAATATATTATATACAACAGACCATCATATCTGGAGTTAAGTTCATTTATATTGTCGTTATTTCGTGCAAAAATACTATTTTTGCATAGTTTTTTGAAAAAGTATTGCACTTTTCATTTGCTGGCAGGTTTATTGCAGCAAAATGACGGCTTTTTTGAATAAATTTCTAAATCATTATAGATTATGGTATCTTATAAAACAATCGGTCTTGTAAACACAAGGGAAATGTTTGCAAAGGCCATCAACGGCGGTTATGCGATCCCTGCATTCAACTTCAACAACATGGAGCAGCTCCAGGCTATCATCCAGGCTGCAGCCGAGACCAAGTCTCCGGTTATCCTCCAGGTTTCAAAGGGCGCACGCAACTACGCAAACCAGACTCTCCTCCGCTATATGGCTGAAGGAGCTGTAGAATATGCAAAGGAACTTGGCTGGGAGAAACCTCAGATCGTCCTTCATCTTGACCATGGTGACTCTTTCGAACTCTGCAAGAGCTGTGTAGACATGGGATTCTCTTCAGTGATGATCGACGGATCACATCTTCCTTACGATGAGAACGTAGCCCTCACAAAGAAAGTCGTAGACTATGCACACCAGTTCGATGTGACTGTAGAAGGCGAACTCGGAGTCCTCGCAGGAGTGGAGGATGAAGTCCAGGCTGAACATCATACATATACCCGTCCGGAGGAAGTGGTTGACTTCACCGGCAAGACAGGATGCGACTCTCTCGCCATCTCCATCGGAACATCACACGGTGCATACAAGTTCAAACCTGAACAGTGCCACCTCGACCCTGCGACAGGCCGTCTCGTACCTCCGCCGCTCGCATTCGATGTGCTTGACGGCGTGATGAAGGAACTTCCTGGATTCCCTATCGTCCTCCATGGATCATCATCTGTCCCTCAGGAGTATGTAGATATGATCAACCAGTATGGCGGAAAGCTCGAGGCAGCCATCGGTATTCCTGAGGAAGAGCTCCGCAAGGCAGCCAAGTCAGCTGTCTGCAAGATCAACATCGATTCAGACTCACGTCTTGCGATGACCGCCGCTATCCGCAAGGTGTTCGCAGAGAAGCCGGCAGAGTTCGACCCTCGTAAATACCTCGGACCTGCACGCGACGAGATGAAGAAGCTTTATATGCACAAGATCATCAACGTCCTCGGTTCAGACGGCAAGGCCGAATAATCAGGACGCATATATCTCCCGGAACACACAGGCTGACCATCAGCCATACGGGAGACTGCAGAAAAGAGAAGCCCGGAGCATTCAGTTCCGGGCTTCTTTAGTAACGATCACAGGCCTGACGATGCACAGGTCAACCCGCGAAGGCACTTTACGGGGATCACCAGGAAACCCCTGTATCACTTGCAGGAAAAGAAGTCTCGACCTGACTTCCGGGCACCGGTATACTCATTCTGAACACAACACTGTCGTTTAGCATCCTCTGTCATTCTGAGCATCCTCTGTCATTCTGAGCGAGAGCGAAGAATCTGAAGCAGAACGTCTTCTCAGTCATTCGACAGCGAAGAATCTGTGACCCGCGAGATATGCACCGCTGACCCTCAATATACGCTCCCTGTGGCATCATCGGGGAGCATATCTCCACAAAAATGTAGAGATATGCGCGGCCGACCGTCGGTATACGCCTTCAGTGGCATCATCGGGGCGCATATCTCCGGGATGTTGTAGAGAAGTCGGTGTCACAAATCACCGGCAGCTGTCCGGGGGACCGCGAACAGTACAGCGCAAGTTTACTTGCATTGCTCTCGGCTTCTGCGTAATTTGGCCTGGCGGCCACATATACTGTTCACGCCTCGGCAATTGCAAGTAAACTTGCATTGCTCTCGGCTTCTGCGTATATTTGCATCGTTTTAAACGGAGGGCCGGATAACGGCAGAAATTATGGAGAGCAAGAAACAGTTATATCCATTGAAATTCATTCCCATACCATCCAAGCGAGTATGGGGCGGATCGAACCTCATCAAGAAACTCGGCAAGGAATTCTATGAGGCCGACGAGAACGGTAACGAAAGGAAACTGACAGCAGACGAAGCCATCGGGGAAAGCTGGGAGATAGCAGATATGGGCGCCCAGGATTCCGTAGTGGCCAACGGCTGGCTTGCAGGGAACACTATCAGCGAACTGATGGAGACATATCTGGACAGGATAGTCGGAGAGGATGTATACGGACGATACGGAAGGCAGTTTCCTCTGCTCATCAAATTCCTTGACATCCAGAACAAGCTGTCGGTGCAGGTGCATCCTGACGATGAGGTTGCAGAACAGAGATACGACTCTCTCGGAAAGAGCGAGATATGGTATGTACTCGATGCTGCTGAAGGAGCGAAGGTATATGCAGGTTTCAACAGAGAGATATCCGCCCAGGAACTCTATGACCGCTGCCACAACGGCACGGTAGAGGAGGTGCTCAATGTGCTGCACCCGAAGAAAGGGGATGCCATCCGTATTGTGCCCGGAACCATACACGCTGCAGACGGAGGGCTTCTCATCGCCGAGATCCAGGAGTCCTCGGACCTCACGTTCAGGCTCTATGACTGGGGAAGGGAGTTCAATCCGAAGACGGCCAGGAAAATGCATCTTGATGAGGCAATCGACCTTATCAACTACAGCAAGTTCGATGACAGCCTCTTCATAAAAGGGCCGCTCTGGGGGGATGAGTGCAAGGTGGACGGGCCTGTCCGCGAACTCGCAAAATGCCCGCAGTTCACTGTCAACGAGATGAAAGTGAGCGCCCCTCTCCAGATATCAAAAGAGAAATTCAACGGATTCATCATTTATATGTGCATAGAAGGAGGGGCATCCATCCAGGTATCCGTTCCTGACGGCAAAGGCGGCAAGACCACAGAGTCCACCGAAGTACACAAAGGGGACACGGTCCTTGTTCCGGCCGATATGCCGGACTTCTTCATAGTCCCGACGGAACGGGATACACTTCTGGTGGAGGCTATGGTGGAAAGGCAGGAAGAAGTGGACAGCTACATCAATCCTGATACCGAGCCGTACCTTGAAGGAGAAGACTACGAGGGGATAGACAAGGAAGACCCTGCTGAATAAAATTACCGGTCTCTGTCCGGGAGGACCTTCCCGGCAGGGGCCTTTAATGCTGCTGTCAATGGCTGAAGAGACAAGGATCGACAAATATCTGTGGGCGATACGGGTCTACAAGACGCGAAGCGATGCTACGGATGCCTGCAAAGGAGGGAAAGTAAGACTGAACGGGAACGATGTCAAGCCATCAAAACCGGTAAAACCGGGAGATGTCATCTGCGCGAGGAAAGGGGCGGTGCAGTACACCTATAATGTCCTTTCCCTTACAGACAAGCGCGTGGGAGCGAAACTTGTCCCTGACTATGCTGAAAATATAACTCCACAGGAGGAGCTTGACAAGCTCAGGCATCCTGTGGAGACATTTTTCCTCAAGAGGGATCCCGGAACCGGCAGACCGACAAAGAAGGACCGCCGGCAGATGGAATCGCTGTGGAATTCCCTGGACTTCGATGTCCCGGACGATGTCGCCGATGACTTTGCCGATGAATTCGGCCTGGATGACGAATGATTTCGGATCACCGGGAAAAGTATGTATCTTTAACTTTGTTGTCGCGGACGGATTGATGCCCCTTGTCACCATAGACACAGCCGCCAGGCGGAGGAAGGATTTGGAGTGCTTTAGGGGGCGTACCAGATTCTTCGCTGCGCTCAGAATGACAGTACTGCGCTCAGAATGACATCTCTTCTTCGACGGATGCCGCCTCGAGTTCCTGTCTCAGCTCCAGAGGGTTGTCTGTAGTGATGCAGTCTATGCCAAGTCTGATCATTTCCTGCATATCCTTCACATCATTGACTGTCCAGCAGTTGAGGAACATACCCAGTTCCCTGATACGTCCCAGCCAGTCAGGATGCTTCCCGAAGACGGAATAATGATAGTCGACCCCGTTGATGCCATCCTTATTGAGCTGGTCAGGGCCGAGATCATCCCTCAGATACATACAGATGAATTCAGGCATCTCCGCAGCTATCTTGTCGCATATAAACTTGCTGAATGAAATGAAGACGACCTTTGCCGGATCGTAAAGTCCGTATTCCTTGAGTTTCTCCACCGTCCTTTCAACAAGTCTCGCCTCTATTTCAGGAGTCGAATGCACTTTAAGTTCATACACAAGGACGGTCTCAGGATGTTTCAGCGCCTGCTTCAGATAGTCATCGATCACAGGTATCTTCTCCCCGTTCTCGAGCCTGACATCCTTGAATTCCGAATAAGGATTCCGGTCAATGGCCTTTCCGTTGATCGAGCCATCGTGGTATACAAGGATAACCCCATCCGATGTCATATTCACATCGAACTCGCTGCCCCAGACACCGGCCTCCTGGGCGCATCTCAACGCCGCCACTGAATTCCTGGCATATCCTGCCTCCTCGCAGTTCCAGAATCCCCTGTGGGCGACAATCCTGATCCTGCCATCGTTCCAGCCTCCGGACACGGCTGATCCGGACCTTTCGTCATTTCCGGTAACTGTTTCAGCCTGACAAGGCGATACTGACATTACGGCCATTGCGGCACAGAATGTCCAAATGATCTTTTTTATCATAAATCCTATAATATAAATAATGTGAACCTTTCCGGCCCTGATCCGCGCCCCGATAATTCAGCCCCGCCTTATGAAGGAGGAAAATCAGAAACAGCTGGACCCATCAAAACAATGCGTGCATACTTTGCACTTAGGCAGGCCTATCGCCTTGACCAGAGTCTCTATGGTGTTGAATTTAAGAGAGGTCAGCCCGAACCTGTTCTTTATTTCATCCACAAGTCTCTGATATTCAGGAGAGCCTGTAGTCGCATACTTTTCAAGGTTCTTGTCAGGATCACCTTCGAATTCCTTGATTATCCGTCTGGAGATCAGCTCAAGATCGGTCTTGGATGCAGAAAAGCCTATGAACGGACAGCCATAGATAAGCGGAGGGCAGCCGATTCTCATATGCACCTCCTTTGCCCCGTAGTCGAACAGAATCCTGACATTGTCCCTGAGCTGGGTCCCGCGGACAATCGAATCATCGCAGAAAAGGATTCTCTTGTCCTGGAGCATCGCCCTGTTTGGGATAAGCTTCATCTTGGCCACCAGAGACCTCAGTTCCTGGTTGCTCGGGGTGAAACTGCGCGGCCAGGTAGGGGTATATTTGGTGACAGCCCTGTGATAAGGGACTCCCTTGCCCTCAGAATAGCCGAGCGCCTGCCCGACTCCCGAATCCGGGATACCGCAGATACAGTCCACTTCCGACGTGTCCTGCCTGCCCATCTCCAGTCCGCTTTCAAACCTGACCTCCTCGACGTTCCTCCCCTCGTAGCTTGAAGTCGGGAATCCGTAATACACCCACAGGAACGAGCATATCTGCATCTTCTCCTCCGGCTTGCGGAGCTGCTCTATACGGTCATGATGCAGCCGTACTATTTCTCCCGGACCGAGATACCTGTCTATCTCGAAATCAAGGTTAGGGAAACTGCACGACTCGCTCGTGGCAGCGTACGCCCCATCCTTCTTTCCTATCACGATCGGAGTCCTTCCCAGCCTGTCCCTGGCCGCTATGATACCATCCTCTGTAAGCAGCAGCATTGAACAGGAGCCCTTTATCGTTCTGAAGACATTCTCGATGCCATCGACAAAATCCCTGCCCTGTGTTATCAGCAGGGCGATCAGTTCCGTCTGGTTGGTGTCGCCTGAACTGAGTTCCGCAAAATGCATGTTCTTTGCGAGGAGGCTGTCCACTATCTCGTTCATATTCACCACCCTCGCGACCGTCACTATAGCGAATTTCCCGAGATGCGAGTTAATCACTATAGGCTGAGGGTCCGTGTCGCTGATGACACCTATACCGGATGTCCCTTTGCTGAACTTGTCGAGTTCATCCTCGAACTTGCTTCTGAAATATGCGCTCTGCAGATTGTGTATGGACCTCTGGAACCCGTCTTCCTTGCTGTACGTGGCAAGCCCGCCGCGTCTGGTCCCCATATGTGAGTTATAGTCAGTGCCGTAGAACAGGTCGTTCACGCATTTCTCTTTTGAAATTGTTCCGAAGAAACCACCCATAAGTATCAGTTTAATGTTGTGCAAAAGCGAGTCTTTCCTGACTCGCGTCGCAAAAGTACGAATATTTTGCCAATTTTGTAATGGGGCGCCTGTCGTGGCGGATAAAAATAATGGCTGCCGTGATATCTTCCTGACAGACGGCATATATCGACAAACTGTTCCGGTTTTTATTGGCAGAAACCAAAACAGTTTATATTTTTGCAGTCACTAAAAATCTATTGCGATGATAAAGGTAAATCTGGGAGGCTGCAGCTCCTTTGTAAAAGATGCAGAATATAAGGAATATGTGGACAAGGCCCTGGCCGCCTTCGACACACTGGAAAACGAGAATGGGGCAGGCAACGATTTCCTGGGATGGAAACATCTCCCGTCACAGACACCTGACTCTCTCGTATCGGACTGCGAGGCGATCCGCGATGAATGGACGGCAAAAGGAGTGGATCTGGTAGTAGTCATCGGTATCGGAGGCTCATACCTCGGAGCAAAATGTGCGATAGAAGCCCTTTCACATTCTTTTGCAAAACAGCTTTCCCGCAAGGACGGAATGGAAGTAGTCTTCGCCGGTCATACGCTTTCAGAGGAATATATCAGCGAGCTGATGGACCTTATGAAAGAAAGGAATGTGGCTACAGTGGTGATTTCCAAGTCAGGAACCACGACGGAACCGGCAGTGGCTTTCAGGCTTGTAAAACAGTATATTGAAGAAAAATACGGAACGGCAGAGGCTGCAGGCAGGATTGTGGCCGTGACAGATGCGAAGAAAGGAGCGCTGCGGTCACTGGCGACACAGGAAGGATACCGGACTTTCGTCATCGAGGACAATGTCGGAGGACGTTTCTCTGTACTCACCCCGGTAGGCATACTGCCTATAGTACTTGCAGGATTCGATATGAAGGCAATGCTGCGCGGCGCTGCCGAAATGGAGAAGGCCTGTGCAGTACGCAGCGGGGAAAATCCTGCCGTAGAATATGCCGCTATGAGGAACCTGCTCTACGATGCAGGCAAGACTGTCGAGATTCTCGTAAGCTACAACCCCAAGCTCCAGTATCTCGGAGAATGGTGGAAACAGCTCTACGGTGAATCCGAAGGCAAGGACGGCAAGGGCATCTTCCCTGCATCTGTCACATTCACCACAGACCTGCATTCAATGGGCCAGTACATACAGGAAGGCCGCAGGATGCTTATGGAGACTGTCGTGACCGTAGAGAAGAGCAACCGCAGCACCATCATCAACAATGACCCTCAGAACCTGGATGGCCTCAACTTCCTTTCCGGCAAGCACGTAGAGGAATGCAACGCCATGGCTGAACTCGGCACAAGGCTCGCCCATATCGACGGCGGTGTCCCTCAGCTTCAGGTAAGCATCGAGAAGATAGACGAATACAACCTCGGAGGACTCTTCTATTTCTTCGAGAAAGCGTGCGGTATCAGCGGTTACATACTCGGTGTCAATCCGTTCAACCAGCCAGGCGTCGAGGCATACAAGAAGAACATGTTCGCACTTCTCGGCAAGCCGGGATATGAGGAGCAGGCAAAGGCACTTCAGGAAAGGCTGAAATAGATTCCGCCCGCCGGAAAACCAAACAGACTCGGATATGGCACAGAAACCATCCATACCTAAGGGGACACGGGATTTCGGCCCGGCCGAAATGGCAGGACGCAACTATATCTTCGATACGATAAGGAGCGTCTTCAAGTGCTACGGATATGCGCCGATAGAGACTCCGGCAATGGAGAATCTCGCCACCCTTCTCGGCAAATACGGAGACGAGGGAGACAAGCTCCTGTTCAGGATACTCAATTCCGGAGACGCATTCTCCGGGATTGATTTCCAGTCGTACCGTCTCGATGGAGAGGACCAGTACAACAGCAAGGCTCTGTCGTTGAAAGTATGCGAGAAAGGTCTCCGCTATGACCTTACCGTTCCATTCGCCAGGTACGTCGTACAACATCA